>NZ_JABXWS010000086.1:0-13660 GCF_015594425.1 Novosphingobium sp. HR1a | reverse complement strand
GTTGCCGATCCGATCCTGATCGATACCAGCAAAAACGTCGTCACCGGGCGCGGCGGCTTCAGCTTCGGCACCGAGGCGGTAGACATGGCCTTTCGCGCCGACGGCAAGAAGATCAGCCTGTTCTCCGGCCAGTCGCCCGTTGGTCTGGGCGGGCATTTCGCCGAGCCTAAGCTGCAGGTCATCACCCCGCAACTTGTCGGCCGCGCGGGTGCCGGTCTCGGCCTTGCAATCGTGGCGACTCCGGTGGCCGGGCTGCTCGCCTTCATCGATCCAGGCGATGCCAAGTCTGCGGCCTGCGGGCCTGTTCTTGCTGGCGCCAACGCCAGCGCCCAGCGCACGTCGAAGGGCAAGCCGCGCGACGACGTCGGCAACGGCACTGCGAAGAAGAACCCTTAGCAAGCGTCGGAACCATCGCCCTCGCCGGCCTTTGCTTCTCCAAAGGAGATCATATTTGTTCGGCAGTATCCTCGGTGCGATTACAGGTAGTCAGGTCGCCCAGCTTCGAGAAGCGTGACGGGGCAAAAAGGGTTTCGCAGCTCTCGGCCACGCCCTCCATGTTCGTGCGCTGAGTCGCGCACCCATCCGTATTCACGTGCTCGTCGGGATAATCGACCTTGCCGCCTACGGCGGTAGCCTCTGGCTGCGCGAACATCCCGAATATGACCCGCGCGCGCCGCTAACGATTGATCAGGCTGACACGTCGGTCACGCGCGGAAATGTCATGGGGGTGCGCGATGATCGCAATGTTTGCCGCGCTTTCCTAAAACGCAGCGATATTGCGATCGCTGCACTCGAACCTGCAGGCAGCGGGGATTGCCGTCGCGACGACCGCAAGCGCCTTGCTGCCCCTGCCCGTCTGGACATCGCATTGCGCCCCTCAGGAGCACATCTATGCCGGCTTCGCGCTCTGGCTCCATCACTATGTGCAGCCTACGGCGAAGCCGGCAGCGCCATCGACATTGCCGCTTTCGTGCTGTCCGATGGTCGCCGTGTCACGGTGCTCAGGGACTGGTCGGGCAAAACGGCTAAGGCGACCTTCCTGCACACGGTACGCGACCATGCCTGTACCAGCTTCTCCACTGTGCTCTCGCCCGATTACAACGCCGCACATGCCGACCATCTGCACCTCGATCAGGCTAGGCGGCGATCGGGATGGAGCTCGTGCCGGTAATATCGACCTCTCTCTCGAACTCCTGAAATCTGAAGCTTGTCCGTGCGAGAGCGTTATTATCGCGTCACCAGCTATGTCGCCTCCCGCCATTTGGCTTTCGCCCTGTAGCCACGTGGACATTTGAAAAGCTTCCTGACGTCTGCGTGTTTATGCATACCGGCAATGAAACCTTACCTCCCGGTCACGCAACTCGCATCATGGGCCAAGGCCCAGTCGCCGAGGCTGCGTGCAGTTGGAAAACAGTAACGGAGTCAGGCCCAGCCAAGCGGCAAACTGACGCCCTGACTTGAACTGATGAGGGTCGCTTACCGACGCAGCAAAAGCGGTAGCGCTAACAGGCCCTACGCCGGGGATGGTCGACAAGCGTCGTGCAACGTCATCGCTACGTTGAAGGGCATTCAGAGCCTTGTCTATTTTCTGGAGCCGGGCATGTGTGTCGATAGCTTGTTGCGATAGCATGCCGACAATCATCGTTGCCTCTGCGGGAAGGCCCGTTTCGATCTCACCATCGACTATTTGGCGTGCCATAGTCAGCGCTTTCTCAATGCCTTCTGGAATAGCGATGTTGAACTCTCCCAGCATGCTGCGCATCATGTTCACCAACTGCGTCCGTTGACGCACCAGCAAGCTGCGTGCTCTATGCAGGGATAGCGCAGACTGCTGTTCACGAGACTTCACAGCGACAAACCGCATCGTCGGACGCGTGACAGCTTCGCAAATCGCCTCGGCATCGACGGCATCATTCTTGCCGCGCTTCACATAGGGTTTGACATAGCCGGGCGGCATTAGGCGTACCTCATGACCAAGGCTGATCAATTGACGCGCCCAATGATGGGATGTGCCGCATGCCTCGATCCCGACCAGGCATGGTGGTAATTTCCGGAAGAACGGCAGCATTTGCGAACGCCGCAGGGCTTTGCGTACAACGACCCCGCCGGTCGCATCGACACCGTGAACCTGAAAAACGTTCTTGGCCAAATCCAGGCCGATCGTGGTAATCTCCATGGCGGATGGCTCCTTCTGCTCGGGTTGCATGACAGCAAACCCATCTTGGCACTTTGATGCCGTGAGCGGGAGCCATCCACCCTATCCGGTTCCGGCAACTCACGACCAGACCTCGACGTTCCGACGCCCTCGCTCACTCTGGAACCAGTTTATTGCGAGCCTTGATGGGATGACCATGCGACCGTGTCAGCCTGAGAGGCGGTGGACTATAGCGTGGATGGCGATATGCCATGCGGCATGCCTTTAGAAAACAAGTCCAGGTCCCTTACAAAACAACTGGAAGCGCAGCGGGTCGTCGACGCCGCCCGTGGCGTGATCGCTGCGAAGGGCATCGCAGGCATGAGTTTGCGCAGTGTCGCCGAAGCGGCTGCCACTTCGGTCGGTTCGATCAGCTATCGCATTGGCGATCGTGCGGCATTGATCGCCGCCGTGCTGGACCGAGAGATCGAACTGGCCGCCGCAACACGCATGGAATGGCGGGATCGGATCGGCGAATGCGATCCGGTGGCGAGCGGCATCCTGCCGGACCTCATCTGCGAATGGCTGGACCAGGGTGCAGGGTCACGGCGTACCTCTGCGATCGTCATGTGTGAACTGGCCTTGACGGCTGGACGTGAGCCGCAGTCGCTTCCCTCTATTACTGCCCTGTTCGACGAGGCGGAAGGGCTCTGGCGCGATCTGCTGTCCTGCTCGGCACAGGGAGAGAGGCTGGCGCGCCTCATCGCGCGCTACTGTCTGGACGAACAGGTCTTTTCCATCCTTCTGGTGGACGAGACGGACTATCGGTTGCTGCGCCATTCGACCGTACGCGGCATGTTGCGAAATGGTTCCGCACCTGTCGAGCCGACTGCGAGCCAATGGCACATGGCGCTGGTCGAGCGCTTGGCGATACCGGCTGCAGCGGCCTTCGATGCGGCCTCTCCCATCCCGCGCGGTTCCAAGGGCGTCATTGCCGAGACAATCGCCGACATCGTCGTGGAGCAGGGAGTTGGCGCCCTGTCCCATCGCACCGTCGCCCAGGCCTCGGGCGTCCCAACGTCCAGCGTGGCACATCATTTCCCTACGCATCGCGATGTCCTCTTCGCGGGCGTGGAGGCGGTATACCGCCGATTGCGCAGCCATATCCATGGTACCGGCGCGCGCCTGGGCAATGGCGACATCATCCGCCTGACTCACGAATGCGCGCTATCGGCGCTGACCGACCCGGCGTTTCGTCCGTTCGCCATCGATATGCGGCGGCGCCGTGCGGAAAACGTCCACGCGCTTTATGCCCAGTGGCTGGGCATCCCGGAGCATTCCGACCGTGCGCGCGTGCAGGCCATGGTCATGGCCTCTATCGGCAACGGCCTGCGGATACTGGCGGAGCAGACCGAATGGCCTAACATGCGCGACCTGCTGGCGACTTTCACGTGAACCGTACAATTGTTTTTAAACTTCAGTTTAAGGTGTAAAAAATACCACACTAATGTCTCAAAAGAGTCATTGGGTGGTTCTAGAGGCGCGTTCTGAAGACCCCCGGTCAACAAGACGGAGCCCCCCATGTCAGCAATCCATCGCAAGCGTACGATCCATCTTCTCTCGACGATCCTGGCCGGAGCGGTTGCGCCCTGCTGGGCATTTACCGCGCAGGCCGAGGAAGCTCCCGCCGCGGACGATGCGCTGCCCGAGATCACTGTCACCGCAGAGCGCCGTGCGGAGAGCAGCCAGAAGGTGCCGCTGGCGATCCAGTCGATCGACGGCGAGACCCTGGCCAAGACCGGGTACACCTCGGTCACCGATCTGCAGTACACGATGCCGGGCGTGCAGTACGATCCCACGCAGGGCGCGGCGTTTCAGATCCGCGGCGTCGGCAGCACGTCGTTCGACTTCTCAAACGCCAAGTCGGTCAGCGTCGTCGTCGATGACGTGGTGATGGACGGCCAGCGCGCCAATGGCCTGACCGGCCTCGTCGACATCGACCGTGTCGACGTGCTGATGGGCCCGCAAGGGACGCTGTTTGGGAAGAACGCCACCTCGGGCGTCATCGCGGTGAGCACCACGAAGCCCAAGCTCGACGAGTGGTCCCTGCGTGCCAGCGCCAGCTTTGGCGAGCATGACGAGCGCATCCTCAACGCAACCGCCAACGTCCCGCTTGGCCCGATCGCGGCTTTGCGCGTATCCGGCTTCGACCAGGCCTTCGACGGTTTCGGCCGCAATGTGACGTTGAACCGCAAGGTCGGTTCGCAGCACGAATACGGCGGCCGCGTGCGGCTCTACCTGGAGCCTTCGGACAGCTTCAACCTGACCCTTTCGGGCGACTATGCCTATCACTGGGACAGCAGCGTTCGTACGCCTGTTTCCGGCCAGTCTGCGGCGGTCACCGCGATCCTCGACGAACTGGGCGTCTATCCCGGGCCGCAGAGCGCAGACACGGCGGATTCCTCCTTCGGCCAGATCGTCACCGAGGAATGGGGCATCTCGCTGCGGGCCAATGCCAAGCTGGGTGATCATGACCTGACCTCGATCACCGCCTACCGTGCCACCCGCTACGACAACTGGACGCCGGCAAGCCTGACGCCTTACGATCGCTATGCGTATATCCCCTTCAATCTGGGGCAGCTCGACACAGACAAGTTCAGCCAGGAAATCCATCTGGCATCGCCCACCGGCGGCTTCGTGGAATATCTGGTCGGCGCCTTCTATAACCGCCTGCATGCGCGCCAGACGCAGCTGCAGTGGTCCACCGGCGGGCAGCCGCTCTATGACAGTGCAGGCACGCCGCTGCCCACTCTGATCGCGTTGACGGGCGCCATCGGCGAGGACGGCAATGCCTCGCTATTCGACTCGGTGAACGAGACGATGGCCGTCTTCGGCCAACTCAAGTTCAACTTCACCCCGCGCCTCGCCCTCACGCTGGGCGGCCGCTACACGCACGACAACAATTCGCAGAGCATCGACTACGTCTATATCAACCCCGAGCCGATCGCGGGATACACGCCCGCCTTCACCGCTTCGAGCGCGGCGCCGGCCTACGATTTCGGCCGCGTGAAGGGCGACAATTTCTCGTTCCGCATCGCGCCCACGTATCAGGTGGCGGACAACGTCATGCTCTACGCGACCTATTCCACCGGCTACAAGCCTGCGGGCATTGCCTTCGTCGGCAACAAGTACGCGCCTTATGAGGACGAGACGGTGAAGGCCTGGGAAGCCGGCATAAAGTCCGAATGGTTCGGTCGACGCCTGCGTTTCAACCTCGACGCGTTCCGATCCGACTTCAAGGACTTCCAGGCGACGATCCTGACCCAGATCCCCGATGGTGCGGGCGGAACGATCAACGCCACCGTGATCGGCAATGCCGGCGGCCTGCGCACCCAGGGTATCGAAGGTAGCCTGGTGGTTCAGCCCATGCGCGGCCTGCAGCTGTCGGGCGCGGTGACCTACACCGACGCCAAGTTCACCAATTACGTCTACAATGCCACGACCAACTACACCGGTTCGCGGCTGACCAATGCGCCGGAATGGTCGGGTACGGCGGCGATCGACTACGATCACGAATTCGGCTCGGGCCTCGGCTTCAAGGCGCATGCGGATTATGCCTATCGCAGTGAGTACTGGACCGTCGTGGGCCAGCCCGCCTACTCGCACGTCGCGGGCTATGGTCTGGTGAACGGCCGCCTCAGCTTTACACTGCCTAACCGCCCGATCGAAGTGGGCGTCTACGCACGTAACCTGTTCGATAAGTACTTCTCGACCGGCTGGCAGCAATACGGTCCTCTGGGTCTGCTCCACTACACATCGCCCAACGCGCGCCGCACTGTCGGCGGCTTCGTCAACGTCAGCTTCTGAAGCCAGACGGCAGGGTGGGACGACCGACCCGGCCTTTCAATCACGGGAGACTTTCATGACTACACGCCGCGCGTTGCTGATCGGTGCGCCGACCGGTCTGCTGGCTGCACAGGCCGCCTTCGCCCCTTCCGCCCTGGGGGCTGCTTTGGGCGGCGCGGGCGCGGGGAGCGATACAGAGGCGCTGGAGCGGCTGATGGTGAAGACGCTGGATGGCGAACTGGGCGATCAGACGGTTGCGCGGCAACTGGCCGCACATATCACCGAAGCGGGATTTCGCTGGGAATATCCGACGTTCCCACTGCGCGAGGCCGACAGCGTGGTCGCCTACAGCTTCGGCTATCGGTCGCCGACCGGAAAGGTCGATCCCAGCACCGGACTGTCCGATGGCGCGGAGACGCCGGAGCCGGGGCCGATCAATGCACTGCTGGCCGATGCCGTCCATGCCATCGCACGCACGCGCGCCGTGCGCGTCTATGCGCAATGGGAGATCGCGCAAGTCCTGATGCAGAAGCATGGCATGCAGGACGTCGTGTCGATCCACCCCACCAAGGGGCCGGATGGCAAAACGATCTACCTGAGCACCGATGGCGTCGCCAAGGCGGCGGTCGCCCATGCCGGTTCCGCGCAGGCGCTGGGCAAGGTCGCGGTCGTCGGGCACCGCGACCATGTGAAGCGCTGCGTGATCGTATCTCGCGATAACGGCATGAACGCGTCGGTCGCACGCGAGGTGCCGCTGCCGGTGGAGTACGACCCCTTGTCCGCCCAGCCGTGGACGCGCCGCCGCGATGCCTATCTCCTGACCGACCTCGTCGCGCAGCTGTCCATGACCCGCAACCGCGTCATCGTCGATCTCGGCGTCGGACATTGAGCGGGAGACTGACCATTCGGAATATCATTTCAATCGGGGCCTTGATCGCGCTGGCAATGGCTGCGCCCGCCTCGGCGCGCGAATTGGCAACGTTGACCCGGCTTGATGCCGACACGGTCGAGCTAAAGCGCGCCGACGCCGCGCCAGCCGGCGTGTGGATCAGCGCGGACACCGTGCTCGACAAGGACGATCGGCGCTTTGTCGCTGCCAGCACGGACCGCAGTCTGACGCTGCCTGTTCCCGCTACCGACCGCCGCTATGTGATCCTCGAAGGCAGGTCCGGGAAGACACGAATAGGGGTCGCCGAAAGGGTGTTGCCATTGGAGCAGGGCAGCAACTTTCGCGATGTGGCCGGCTATGTCGCCCGCGATGGACATACGGTGAAATGGGACGAGGCTTTCCGATCGGGCGCCATGCCGCTGCTGACGGATGCCGATTACGCCCTCCTGGGTCAGCTTGGCATCGGCAACGTCGTCGATCTGCGCAGCATCGAAGAGCGGGAGGTGGCACCGGACCTGACCGACGACAGCACCGGCGCGAT
Source organism: Novosphingobium sp. HR1a (assembly GCF_015594425.1). Taxonomy (NCBI): domain Bacteria; kingdom Pseudomonadati; phylum Pseudomonadota; class Alphaproteobacteria; order Sphingomonadales; family Sphingomonadaceae; genus Novosphingobium; species Novosphingobium sp. HR1a. The sequence continues at coordinate 6,250 of NZ_JABXWS010000086.1, read as the reverse complement.
GTTCATCGCCAATGACTATTCGCTGAAGCCGCTGATGTCGAAAATGGGTCAGGGCAGTGGCGAGAACCTCTATGCAGGCCTAGAAAAGTTACTGGCACCGCAGTTCCGCTCGCTGATTCGCCGCCCACAGTTCGAGATGCCGAAAGTCGACCTCAAGGACTATCCGAATAACCCGACTCTCAAATACTATGCTGCGAGTGATAAGGGTACGCCGCGCAAGCCAGAGCCGCTTTACACACCCAGCGGCGCGTCCCATTTCGCACAGTTCTTTGAATATCTAGACCAAAGCTATGGAGGTTCAGAAGGATATTTGCGAACGCTGGGGTTTACCGATCCGGATTTCTCCAAATTGCGCCAGGTTATGCTGGACAAGCTGGCTGCTAGTCCCAGAAACCGTCCGAATGGTGACCATGCGCCCTTCGTTTCATGCGGCCGCTGTGATCGATAATGTCGAGGATCATTGCCTCTGACGGTGATCCTGCCCCTGAACGGCAAAAACGGGGCGCGAGCAGCCGTTCGGGCAAGGTCGAAGGAAATGGCAGAAAAGTTCCAGTTCCCGGCGATCGCCCACTCGCAAGACCGAGCTATTTAAGACTTTTAGCCCCTAATTTTCGGCTGCCAAGAGCAGCCCGTCCGGTTTCCCATTTGACGCCCATGACGAGCCGCAAGGAGAACGGCGAGTTGAACCGGGGAAGGAAATCAGGCTGGCAGTGCAGGCCCCAATGCTTCGATGATACGGCAATCCGCAACGATGCCGCCATCGCAGGAATCGATCACGGCCTTGAGCTCTTTGCGAAGCGCGCTAAGGTCGGCCAGCTTTCGATTCACTTCCAGAAGGTGTTCTCTGGCGATCTGGTCGATACCGGCGCAATCGCAGCTGCGGTCGCCCGAGATACTCAGCAACGCCCGAACCTGATCGAGCGAGAACCCAAGGTCGCGGGCACGGCGGATGAAGGACAGTCGGCCAAGCTCCGCCTGACCATAATCCCGATAGTTGCTCGTCGTGCGCGCCGGTTTGGGTAGCAGGCCGATCTTCTCGTAGTAGCGGATCGTCTCGATCTTGGTGCCGGTTGCCTTGCCCATATCGCTGATCGTGAATGCCATGCCCTTGACCCTGTAGTTGCTACAGGCCCAATATAGCCTGCCATCACCGAAAGAGGAGATGGATATGGCCAGCGGATGCTGCGGCGGATCACAGGACGACACAGAAAAGCTGAACCACGCGGCATGGCGGCGCGTGTTGTGGATCGCGCTTGTGATCAACGCGGTCATGTTCGGCGTGGAGATCGTCGCCGGGGTCACTGCCGGGTCCGCATCGCTCAAGGCCGATGCGCTCGACTTCCTGGGTGACACGGCCAACTACGCGCTCAGCCTTGGCGTCGCGGGCATGACGCTGGCGTGGAGGGCACGAGCGGCCATGGCCAAGGGCGTGTCGATCCTGCTGTTCGGCGTATGGGTGCTGGGCAACACCGTCTGGATGGCGGCGCAGGGCGTCGTTCCTGCCGCCGAAACGATGGGTATTGTGGGCGTGATCGCGCTTGTCGCCAACCTTGCCTGCGCCGCGATGCTATGGCGCCACCGCGAGGGTGACGCCAACCAGCGCTCGGTCTGGATCTGCTCGCGCAACGATGCGATCGGCAACATCGCCGTGGTCGCCGCAGCGCTCGGCGTGTTCGGCACCGGCACGGGCTGGCCTCACATTGCGGTCGCAGCGATCATGGCTGCGCTGGCCTTGTCCGGTGGATGGCAGATCATCCGCCAAGCCCGTGCGGAACTGAGGAGCGCGCTTATTCACCGCCGAAGCGAATCCGTACCCCTCCGTTGAGGACAAACCCATCGGTCGGTGCCCAGGCATCGACCGTCCATGCCCCCGCCGGTGCCCGACGCGGCAGAAGCAGAGGGTTATATTTCGTCTGCCGCACATTGAGCAGGTTCTCGGCATTGAGGAACAGGCTGACGTTGCCCAGTATCACTTCGCCTATCGCGCCGAGTTGGACATAGGGCTTGCTGCGCATCCGGTAGGGATTGTCGTCCAGCGACTGCAGCCCGGTGTAATAGGCCTCTATCCCGAAGCGGCCGCGACCTTCCTTCTCCCACATGCCGACCAGGCCCGCGCTGTCTCGGGGCGTCAGCGGTACGATCCGCCGACCGGGCCCATCGGGATCGGGTTCACTCGCGGCGACATGGACGTAGCTCCCGGTCAGAGAAAGAGCCCGCCAGCGATAGCGCAACAGCACTTCGGCGCCGCGTGTCCGCGTGACGCTATCGGCATTGATCAGCGTGACATGATCCGCGTCCACCAGCTGCAGCTGCTGGGCATGGTCGATGTCAGAAGCGAACAGGCTGAGGTTCGCCTCGAACGGCCCGCTGGCGTAGCCGAAGTCGATCGACCCGCTGTCGGCAATCTCCGCCTTGAGCTTTCCATATGGCAGGAGGCGCGCGAGGCCATTGGCCTCTGTCTCCTCGACAAACGGTGTCGGCGCGTAAAAGCCTCGTCCGAGCGAAGCACGGATCGTCCAGGGGCCGGGCCGATAGAGCGCGGAAAGGCGCGGGCTGAGGTGTGAGCCATAGTCGCTATGGGCATCCCAGCGCAGGCTTCCGGCCAAGGTCAGCCTGTCGGCGAGTTCCTGCTCGCCCTGCACGAACAGCGCGGGCACGGCATAACTATAGTCGAAGGCTGAGAATGCTTTGGAGCGATAGTCGTCCAACTGGACCGCAGCGCCCGCCAGCCATGTCGTCGCGCCTGCATTGCCGCCGATCGAGGCCTCGGCAAAAGCCGTGCGGTGACGGTCGTTCTCGACCGTTTCACCGAAGACATGCCGATGCGACTGAGTGACGCCCGATGCGCGCAGATGCAGCGTGCCGATGCCTCCCAGCGGTGTTTCGGCCGTGAGGCCCAGATCGTAGCGTCGGCTGCGCAGCGTCTGCGCAAATGGCGATCCGTCCCGCGCATTTGCGCCAGGCATGGTCCCGCCATCGCGCTGCTCGGCCATTGCACCGAAGGTCAGCAAGGCATTGGTGCCATCGGCAGAATCGAGGAACAGGCGGGGCCGGACTGTGAAACGTTCGTAGCCGGGCATGTCAGCCCAGTCGTCATCATTCAGATCCTGACGGCTTTGCCGGTCGTTGCCCGCCGTGATCGAAGCGCTGAGCGTACTACCGAGTGGTGCTGCGACATACCCCGTCACATCCTGCCCGTCCCGGCTAGTGGCATTAAGCAGGAGTTCGCCCTGTGGTTCGCTGGCCGGACGGCGCGACACAAGATTGATGACGCCGCCGAGCGCGGAAGGACCATAGAGCGCTGATGCCGCGCCCTTGATGATCTCGACCTGGCCAAGATCGGTCGGCGGGATTTGCAGCAGGCCGATGGAAGGCGTCTGCCCGCCGTAGAGCGGCAATCCGTCAGCCAGTATCTGGGTGTAGCGGCCCTTGAGGCCCTGGATGCGGACATTGGCTGCCCCAAGGGCGGGAGATGTGGTCTGAACCCGAACGCCCGGCGTCTCGCTTACCAGCATGGCGATGTTACCAGGGCGCATGAGGAGCTTTTCCTCAATTTCTTCGCGATTGATGACATCGACGCGAATGGGCTCGTCCTGAACCCGGCGTCCAGTCCGTGTCGCCTGGACGACAATCTCGGTCTCGGCTTTCACTGCATGGTCGGCCTCGGTCTGTGCATAGGCCGGGCCGCCCATCATGGTCGCAATCCCTAGCGCGCCAGCACGGGCATAGACCCTATCGCCAAGAAATCTCGAAATCACCTTGCTCCCGTTCCTGCCCGGCATGACGCCAGCTAAGGAAGGCTTCATAAGGCCTGTAGCAACTACAGGGTCAAGGCCGGCTTGCAGGATTTACCGAAGACGGTCTGAATGGCCAAAATTTGGGCGCAGCGCTGCCAAGCGGCTTCGCGTTGGGAGAATGGCAAATTGTGTCAAAAGTCCGTTCAGCAATCGACTGACGAACGACTGGCTTCGGTCGAGGGCTAAAGGCGGCCGGCATGTCGTGGAGCATTTTCTTGAGGTTAGTCTCCAGCAAAAATGCTGCAATGGATGCTGATCGATTGAGAGCATCTCGTAGTATGTAAACCTTCGACTTCTAGAGATTGCGCTTGTAAATACGATCACTGGTATTTCGGCATTGAAAGGAACACGCAATGTCTCCCCGCTCCTTGCTTATGTTTCTGGCGATGGTCGCCGCAGCGTTCGCATCATCGGCTTCGCAAGCGCAATCGACGGGGCTCGACGACATGGTCGGCGCTCGTGCCGGACAGGCCGAAGGGGAACTCCAGCGTCGCGGTTATCGGAACATGCGTGGGGAAAAAGGGGATGATCGCAGCTACAGCTATTGGTGGAACGAGGATAGCAGACAGTGCGTGTCCATTGCTACGATGGATGGCCGCTACGCGTCGGTTACACCTTCAACACCGCCCGATTGCGGTAAGGAAGCAGCGCGGACCGGAAGGGTGTCTAACAAGCGGGATCATCGCGATCGGGGCAGCCGCGCATTTGTCGCTCCTGATGAATTGTCCCGGATCTGCCGAAACGAGGCTAGTGCCCGTTTCGATCGACGCCCTAGCGAAGTGACAGCGAACGCACCCATTCAGCAGCGGGATGGCTACCTGATCCAGGGCTGGTATGATCGCCGTGACGACAGCAAGGGCACCACATTCTTCAATTGCCGCTTCGATCCCGACGGGCGCTTCCTGAGCGTCAACTGACGACCGCCATCAGGCTCTTTCGTCTGACCTCAGAACGACTGAAAGAGGCGCGTCGCTGCCCCTGTTGACCTCGACCCTTAGCAGCCGTTCAGCAGCCAATTTTCTGTTCTTCACTGCGGTCGGTCGTCTGTGGATGGCTCCCGCGTTGCAAGCATAAAGTGATGATCTGGCGTCGGGTCGGGTGCAGTCGTCTGTCCGGCCTGTTGATGCAGTCGGTGCAGACTGCTGGCCCTGATGTTGTCCGCGAACAAGGTCCTATCGGCTTTGCAGGCTCTTACGCCTATGACTGACCTTGGGTTGTCCTTGTTCCCGGTCCGACCGGTTTCGCCATCACATCCTTCGCTCTCACAACCTCGTGAAGCTGATCTCCTCAGCCAAGCTCTATGATCTATGCTATCGCCAGCATAGGCGCATGCCCGCGTTCGAAGACGCCGCCACGCGCCATGAGCGCCCATGCGATCCGCGCTGTCTTGTTAGCGATGGCGACCGAGACGACGCGCGCTGGCTTTCTGGCGAGCAGCGCGACAAAGCGAGGATCGACCGTGTCAGGCTTTTGCTTGGCGTATCGGACCAGCGCGGTTGCACCGATAACCAAGAGCTGCCGCAGATATTTATCACCCATCTTAGTAATGCGCCCCAAGCGCTCCTTGCCGCCGCTCGAACTCTGCCGCGGGGTCAATCCCAGCCAGGCGGCGAACTGGCGCCCGGAAGAGAACTGGCTCGGGTCGGTCACAGACGCGGCAAGCGCGGTGGCGCCGATCGGCCCGATACCAGGGATCGTCGCCAAGCGCCGGGCCCTGTCGTCACTCCGCTGCAGAGCGGCGAGCCGCAGATCGAGCTTGCGCAACTGGGCATGAAGCTGGAGCAGTTGCCCTGCCAGCATGGCGATGACGTTCGCTGCTTCAACAGGCAAGTCGAGCTTCGATTCCCCGTCGACGATCTCGCGCGCGATCTGCAGTGCCTTGCTGATCCCGACCGGGATGGCGACCCCCAGTTCGGCGAGTACGCTGCGCATCATGTTGACCAGTTGCGTGCGCTGTTTGATCAGAAGGTTGCGCACGCGGTGCAGCGACAGGGCCGCCTGTTGTTCGCGCGACTTGATCGGCACGAACCGCATCGTCTGACGTGTGACCGCTTCGCAGATCGCTTCCGCGTCGGCGGCATCGTTCTTGCCACGCTTCACATACGGCTTCACATACGCCGCCGGCATCAGCCTCACCTTATGGCCCAGCTTGGTGAGTTCGCGCGCCCAGTGATGCGACGTCCCGCAGGCCTCAGCGCCTACCAGGCACGGCGGCAGTTTCTCGAAGAACGGCAGCATCTGTGATCGCCGCAGCGCCTTGCGAATGACGACCTCACCGGTCGCGCTGATGCCGTGAATCTGAAAAACGTTCTTGGCCAAATCCAGGCCGATCGTGCTAATCTCCATGGCGGGTGGCTCCTTTGCTCGGATTGCATGACAGCAAACCCATCTTGGCATTTTGATGCCGTGAGCGGGAGCCATCCACCTCATCCGCTTTCCCAATTAGAATGTTT
>NZ_JABXWS010000085.1:0-24228 GCF_015594425.1 Novosphingobium sp. HR1a | reverse complement strand
GGGTATTGCCGCCACCGACCACGCCCTCCGTGCGCGAGGGATTGTACACGTACCCCGAAACGAAGCGGGCCGCGAAACCAAGCGCGCGCACCGCCTCGATCATCAGCACCGCGAAGTCGCGGCAAGTACCCATGCGTTTCTTGAGGGTATCGATCGGAGATTGAGTCCCCTTCTCGTGCCGCGGCACGTAAGTGAAGTCGCGCTTGATGCTGGTCGCCATCTCGGTCAGCAGGCCGATGGTCGTGGTATTGCCGTCATTGCTGACGAAGGCTCGCACCCAATTGTCGACAATGCGCTCGGGGTCGAGGTGCTGCCGCTCGATGGAGCGGAGCAGATCGGGCATGTCCTCGGCCGAATAGGTGAAGGGAAACAGCCTGGCATAAGCCTCCACATCAACATGCTTCTGCGAGATCGGGGCGTGTTCCAGTGTCGCCTCACTTATAACCGTGAGTACGGAGGCCCTCCGCTCGAACGATGCGATCGCAACCGAATTGCCGAAGACATCGTGTATCCAGTGCAGTTCTGCGGGATCCGGGTCGATTGTGAGACGAGCGGAGAGCAAACGCTGGTCAAAAGCCTCGCGCGGCCGCATTATTATACGATGTTCACCGAGCGAAACCGGCTGCTGGTAGCGATACGTGGTCACATGACGGATCGTCAGCAGCGGCATGGAAAAAGTTCCTGATGGCCGGACGCCCGGCGGACAGCTTGCTGGGGCCGGACGATCCCGTGCCGTTCGAAGTGTTCAACGCCGCAGGCAACTCGCCGTTCCTGCTGATCGGCGATCATGCAGGTGCGGCAGTACCCCGCATACTGGGAAATCTCGGGGTGGCGCCCAGTGAGATGGATCGTCACATCGCAATCGATATCGGCGTGCGGGAGATGGGAAAAGCCCTTGCCCGTCTGCTCGACGCGCCTTTCGTGCATCAGGTCTATTCACGGCTCGTCATTGACTGCAATCGCGCACCCGCCCGCGATGACGCAGTTCCCATCGTTTCAGACGGTACCTGCATTTCGCGCAACGAAAACCTGACAGATGCGGCGCGAACCGCGCGGATTGAGGCGATACATACCCCCTACCACAGAGCTATCGCGGCACTCATCGATGCCCGAGCAGCGGCGGACCGACCGACCATCCTGCTGTCGCTACACAGTTTTACGCCGAGAATCGACGGGATCGACCGACACTGGGACGTAGGAATACTACACTGGCTTGGAAACACCGCGTTTGCCCACGCACTGCGAGACGCGCTCACCGAGAATGACGACATCATCGTTGGAGATAATGTTCCTTATTGCATGGACGAGACCGATTACACGGTGCCATTTCATGCATTTGGACGCGGCATCGGATATGCTGAGATCGAAGTTCGCCAGGATCTCATCGGCGATCCTGATGGTCGGCATTCCTGGGCGGTCCGTTTGAGCCAGGCGGCCCGTCGAGCCTCAACGCAGTTGGACGGATTCTGACACGAGCATGATACCCAACCAGGCCACCTGAGTGGCTGGAGCGAAGCAATTCAACGACTGGGCGCATGCGATACGTGCGATGTTATCTATGCGCAAATCCCCATTGATCGCATCGTCGGCATGACACATCATATAAATACAATGATTTTTCCAGAAAATTCAATGAAAATAGGATAAAATCGGCGACCTCATGCCTCGATTGATGATTCATACATTGAAATATCACTATCATTTCTTACATTTTAGAAATCTCTCGCATGACAAAATAAGCGCCAGGGACTGAGAGACCATAGTGCTCCCGCTTATGACAGGGAGCGATATCATGGATCTCAATCGCCAATATTTCGAACATCAGTTATCGCTTATGCGCGCCAATGGCTCGGCGACTCGCCTTGCGAGGACGCGGCACCTTGCCGCCGCCGGGGTAACGGCGAATAAAATCAGCGAACATCAGTTGGGGATTGGAGCAGCCGCAGCTAACGGCTGGGTGAGCAGTTCGCAAAACCCTGTCTGGTTCCCTGATCGCAGTCTTGAGGTTGTGTCGTGAGCCGTCTGCTCAACATTGATCTTCCCCAGGCAGATGTGGAGCGGCAATGCGCCGAGCACCGGGTATCAATCAGTGCAATCGAGCCTCTCCCATGCGGCGGTACTCATCTTGTCTGTATAAGACTGGAGGGAGCCGAAGAAATGCGGCAGGTTTTTTCAGACAAGCTGATAGTCGGTATTGTCCGGCGATACCCCTTTTATCGCGCACGAGGCCCGTGGTGATGGTGAGCCGCCTTTCTGGCCCTCGACAAGTGCTCTCCCTTTGTACGGAGTTGAGCTCGCCATGACCCATCCAATATTACGATTTTCCCTGAGTTCCAATGGCGATCAGTGGTATCTGGCTCGTGCAGCCGGTCCCGAAAAGACAACTGTGATTCACGAAGCGAACCGTTCGTCAGGGGGCACCTCCACGAGAGTCTCGATCGAGGCCTTCCTGCGTGAAAATCCGGAAGCTCCAGAGCGGCAGGACTTCATGAGATTGATTGCCGACCTGCTTGGCAACGAGCTCGATGCCTGTAACGCGCACAAGGATGTCCTGCTCATACAACTTCGCGATGCCACCGAGGAAGATGCGGCGAACGCGCTGATCGGCGCCAAAGTGAAACTGCCACTGACGACGCCTTACGAAGCTCTGGAATTTTTCAACTGCATGGTGGACGTATTGACCGGGCAGCGCGCGATCGAGGAGAGCGAAGACGCCCATCGCATTCGCGCTGGCTTTGGTAGTACTCACGCTTAGACTGGGCAAGCGGAGATAACCGACACCGACGCCGACAGAGGTGATGCAAAACGTGAGCAGCGTTGCCGCAAATCCCATCCGCTGCAGCTCAAAGTACGAAATCACAAAATATTCGTTTCAGAGACGGATCAAGAGGCGGCCACCTCGGCGCCGTACTCTTAATATCTCTGTCGTTGTGCGCCAAAGTACTGTATGGACCTGCCATAAGGAGAAGGTGTAGCCCGTGTCTTCCCAGGTACAGCGTTCGAAGCGCGCGCCCCTGGGGTGAAGCAGACCTCAACGGGCACCACTCAATTCAGCACGACTTGATCTATGTTGCGCACGCTTTCACGTTTCGGTGCAATCTTTTGCCGTCCACTAAAGGGACCAGGCGTTGTCAGTGTGCGGGTATCTGGCGATGACGTGGGCGCGATGTGCGACCCTATCGCGCCCATAGTCGTCGCGGCAGCCACATGGGTCGGGGGTATTATGCCGCTTTACACCATTTTGTCGGTTAACCCGGTGCAGGGTCCTATCGAGATTGACGCGATCGACCCGGTCGCTGCCTTGACCGCGATCGGAAATGAACGTTTTGGCGTCGTCGATCTTCTCGAGGATGGCCATTATGTGCTTTCTTGCGATGCGACACTGCAATCCGAATGGAAAATCTTCCGTCGTCGCTGGTTATGAAGTCAGATCAGCAACCTGATTTGCGACCTCACCGCCGGCACCATGCGCTGCAGTTGGCGCCCTCAATCGAGAATGCTCAAATGCCCACTGCCGATAGGTTGCGTCAAGTCGCGGAGGGTGAGGTCGCCAAGCTAATCGATATCAACACCAGCCTCATGCCCTTGCCGATATGCGCGTACGACCTGCGTACGACAGTTTGGCCGCAATCCAGCATAAACAGAATCAGGCGATCGTCACGGTTCTTACCGTGCCCCCGCGACCCATTGGCTTGACCACGACTTGATTGCCCATGCGGTCAAAACCTATGTAAACCCTTGCCGCATCATGCCGAGCCCCTTATCGCAAGGCTCTGGAGAAAGTATGGCAGGTCTGGCTCATAGGACGATATCTGCGTCCCAGCGACATCGAAGCGTAACTCAAGAATGGACTGAATCAGTGCGAGTCGTATTGCAGTCGATCACGCCTAAGGGCTGATTATGGTCGCAAAAATATCGTCAAAAGTATTATTACCTATTGCATCTTATTGTATCGATTTATTTAGGCGGCGGTGAAGATAGTTTTCATCAAACCCGGCTATCTGAACGAGTTTTATCGGATCTATAATATTCAGGCTGCCGCGATTTAGCTCCATCGCCCCACGCAGCCGCAATTCCTTCAGCACCCGGTTTATATGGACAGCCGTCATTCCGAGCGCGTCCGCAAGTATCAGCTGGGATAGGGGAAATGCAAAACTGTCATCGTCAGCCAAGCCGATACTCCTTGCGCGGACATAGAGTTCGCACATCAGGTGCGCCACGCGCTCGATGCTGCTGCGGCGACCCATGCTGACGATCCAGGCCCGCATTGTCGCCTCGTCGATGAGCTGGGCAGCGTACATGGCCCGCGCGATGTTCGGATAATCATCCAGCATTTCCTGCATTTCGGATCGCGAGATGGTGGCTATCAGCGCTGGCGAAATTGCCTGGATGCTGTGGTCCATTTCCGCCAGAATATTCACGTGAAGATCGCATGAGTCGCCAGGCATCAGGAATGCCATCACCTGCCGCGTCCCACTGGGCAGAATCTTGTAGCGGCAAGCCCAGCCTTCAAGCAATACGAACACCGGTCCGGGCTTGTCACCTTCGCGGATTACATCTTGCCGAGCCGCATATCTCCGGCTTCGCGCCGTGACCGCTTCCAGCATGGCAACATCATCGGGCGCCAGCTCGACCAGTTCACTGAGTTTGTTCACGAACCTGTTCGCCATCCTCCTCGCATACACGGACATCCCAAGATTAAACATTGATCAAAGTTATTGTCATTTGTTGATTTATGTGGTGGTATCCACGCCATCGTTTGTTATGCTTGCCCCGTCGTCGAGTATCGAGTCAGGCGCTGGCGGCTGAAAATCGATCTCTCGCCTGGAAGAAAAGGCGCAGAGATGTCAGTGGATGATAATAGAAAAGAGCCCTTTGGGTCGCTTCACTCACCGCTTGAGCCGCATGGGCAGGCCGCATTGCTACTTGTTGAAAGCCTGATTCATGGACTTATCGAGCAGGCTGCCTTGACGAACGCCCGTGCTATCGACATCGTGGAGACCGCGTTGGAGGTTCAGGCCAGCATTGCGGAAGTCGCAGGCGCGGAAGAAGGTCAGCTGGGAAAAGCCCATGCTCTACTTACTGCGATAGCGGAGACATTGAAGTGGGATCGCGACCCTTGACGTGTCGCGCCATCTTCAACTGACGGCCCTAAATCGGGACTTGCACCGCAATGGAACGAGCCGCATCAGCATTCCGTATATTGATTTTTGATTGTGAATGACATGAGCGATCACGGATACGATTGCGCATACGCGTCTATGGGGGCGAATTGAATGGGGCGTTATGCTGCCGGTATTTGCTGTGGCCCGTCAGGAAAGTGGAACACCGCTCAGAAGATGCATTTGAAGATGCCGCCAGGATTTGTGCCAAGCGGTCTTGTAGCCTGACGCCAATCCTCAATTAAATCTCATTGCCGTTCCTGCGGAACGGAATGATGTGGGCGACGACCACCTTTCCGCGCGGCGGAAAGAGCGGCTACTAGCGGATTAGGGCAAATAAATCTCAAGCCCGTCGAAAGCGTGCAAACACGCCTGGGGGTTCAATGCGAAGATATTCAATCTCTTGCTCGATTGAAGCCAGTTCGTCCCGGTAACCTGCGATTCGCTCCGGCCCAAGAGCAGCATCCAGATTATCGGCTTCCAATTTCAGTTTCGAAATCGTCCGCCGAACTTCATTTTCTGGAGCCGAGGCCAGCGAGTGCGCGATCAGATCATGGAGCGCGTAAATCGCGCCGTCAGTGCGAAGGACGGCATCTTCAAGTTGCGCAAGGCGATCATGTATCGATCGTTGCATCAGACGATCTCCGGCAGGCAAATAGACATTAATTTACATTAATAACATAAGTTGTAATGGATACACCCCCCATTTGCAGATTTCTTATCGCCGAGGCGGCGGCGCCCATCCGCGGATCGGTGCGAATGCCACTGGATTTGTTCGGGCTGTGGGACATCTCAAGATCAACGAGATTGAGCCGTCGATCCCGGCTCGAAACCTAAGCCGGTGGTTCGACTTTGGCCCATTTGTCAACAAGGCAAGCATATTGGCTGGGGCTGATGTGGGCTGCGTGATCGGTACGGCTACGAAATGCATAATCCTCCAAGGATCCACCTCTCACCTCCAGCCATTTGTGCAGGCTGGCGCGAGCATCGGCATCAGGTGGCAGTCGTTGGCTGCCAGAACCGCTGAGTGGCGGATTCCTCGCATAGCTAGGCCCTCGCTATTAGTTTTGGCAGACGGATCAGATTGTACGCCGCACCGGTCAGCGTGAAGTTCCATTTTACGCGGTCTTGCCCTCGATGCCGGGTCTTGCGCAGGTTTCTGGCTTCCCATCATTCCGGATCACACATGCATCGGACCGTCTCATTTTGCAGCGCGGCATGAAACTGAATCGACGCCGGTGACTTGAGTAGAGGTGTTCATTTCTCGTTCAAGGTCTGCACATGGTACGCTTACCGTTTTCCCAAGACCCTGAGTTCGGGCGCGAAGTCGCTGACATCCATTCCATCTTCGAGGCTAGTGGCACAAAACCTCAAAAACAGATGCGTGTGGCACTTGTAGGCAATTTCGTCCCTCGCAAATGCGGTATCGCCACGTTCACGACCGACGTATTTGAGAAGCTTTGCGAATTTCATCGGGAAATCGCGGTGGACGTTTACGCGCTGGATGATTCGGAAAGCCCTCTTGAATATACGGACGTAGCGGACACCATCGCGCGCAGCGATCCGCAGGATTATGCCCGCGTCGCCCGCCGGATCAACGAGTCCGGGGTAGACGCAGTTTGGCTTCAGCACGAGTACGGCATTTTCGGCGGGCGTGACGGCGAGATGGTCGTTCAGTTCGTCGACCTGCTGGCCGCACCTTTGGTGCTTACCCTCCACACGGTGCTGGGAGAGCCTTCCGCGCGCCAGGGCCGCATCCTGCGCCATCTCGTGACCCGCGCCTCGCGTATCATGGTGATGTCGCGTCACTCGCGCGACTTGCTCGAGAGTGAATACGGCGCACCGCCAGGCATTCTGGAAGTTATCGACCACGGCGCGCCAGACCGGCCATTCGGCCGCCAGGAAGAATTCAAGTCGATGCTGGGCTTGTCAGGCCGCAAGGTGCTCATGACATTCGGACTGCTTGGCCCCGGCAAGGGGCTGGAACACGCGATCCGCTCACTCCCCGCGATAGTGGCACGCCACCCCGAGGCGCTCTACCGCATCGTCGGCGCAACCCACCCGAACCTTGTTGCCGAGGAAGGCGAGGCCTATCGCGACAAGCTCATAGCCTTGGCCGAACATCTCGGTGTCGCCGATTACATCATTTGGGACAACCGCTTCCTCGACACGCCTGAATTACTCGACCAATTGGAAGCGTGTGACATTTACCTCACGCCCTATCCGGGGCTGGAGCAATCCACATCCGGAACTCTGAGCTACGCGGTGGCGCTGGGCAAGGCTGTCATCTCAACGCCCTATGTCCATGCGCGCGAACTGCTTGCGCAGGATGTCGGCCGGCTGATCCGCCCGCGCTCGAGCGAAGCCATTGCCGAAGCCGTCATTGCCCTGCTCGACGCGCCGGAAGCGATGGCCGCCATGCAACGACGTGCCTACGGCCGCGGGCGCGCCACGATCTGGCCGCAGTTCGCCGAGGCCTCCGCGCGTTTGGTCGCTCGCGCGGTCGCGCCCCAGCGGGCGGCGCCGCCAGCCACCGCCATTCCGGGGCTCGCCGCAGTGCTGGCGATGAGCGATGCGACAGGCATGCTCCAGCATTCGATCGGCGTGGTTCCAGACCGCCGCCACGGCTACTGCCTCGACGACAATGCCCGCGCGCTCATGCTGATGAACGTGGCGCAGGGTCTGTCCGCAGCGGAGCGGATGAAGTGGACGCTCGCCTATGCCGCCTTCGTGCAATCCGCCTGGAACCCCGATCTCGGGCGTTTTCGAAACTTCATGCGGTTCGACCGCAGTTGGTGTGAGGATGAAGGCTCCGAGGACTCGAATGGGCGGGCGATCTGGACACTGGGCGAGACTTATGCGTGCGCACCCGATGACGGCGTCGCTGACTGGGCGCTTCATCTCTACGACGATGTGAACAAGAACATGGCGCCACTGGGATCACCCCGAGCAATCGCTTTTGCCATGCTTGGCGCCTGCGCCGTACTGCGCCGCGATCCGGAGCACCGCGCCTCCCGCGATGCTGCCGCGCGCGGCGGCGACATCCTGATGCGTCTTCTGGGCGAAGGGCGGCGGCCGGACTGGGCGTGGTTCGAAGCCGTGATCGGCTACGACAATCCGCGCCTGCCCCAGGCCCTGATCGAAGCCGGCGCACTGCTGGGGCAGGAACACTGGACCGACGCAGGACTGGAAACGCTGGAATGGATATGTGCCCAGCAGGTCTCGGCGAAGCGCCAGTTCCGGCCAATCGGCTCGGAGAGCTTCCATAAGGAGCACAATTACCTGCCTTTCGACCAGCAGCCGCTGGAAGCGCAGGCGGCGATCGAGGCTGCAGGATCGGCATGGCTAGTAACCGGCAACACATTCTGGCGCGAGCATGCGATGATGGCATGGCGGTGGTTCTTCGGCGACAATGACCGGGGTGCGATCCTTGCTGACATTGCGACGGGGCGTTGCCGGGATGGGGTAACTCCGCGCGGTGCCAACGCGAATTGCGGTGCGGAGTCGATACTGGCCTTTCAGTTGTCGCATTATGCGCTTATGGAGATTGTCCCTCTGTCCACCCCGCTCCCGCGGGAAGGAGGAATGCTTGAACCGGCCTGAAAACGTTTGGTCTGAGCCGCTTCGTATCTTCGAGACGCGTCTGCACGCCGATCCGGCGCGCGTGGTTATACGCCCCTTCCATCTCGGCTGGCAGGCGAAGAATGCGCCCGGAGGTCGGGCGCTGGCCCTGGTGGATGACATCGCCGCGCTCACCGAGGAGCGCGCTGCGCTAGAGTACGAGCGCGTGCTGCGCGACTTCAAGGAACGCCACTGGCAGACCGAAAGGATTTTCGCCTGCCGCTTCGATGAAGTGGCAAGCAACCTTGGCCTCGATCCCACCCTGTTCTCGGAAACCAAGCAGCGGCTGATCGGCTCGTATTTCTGCCATGAGTATACCTTCGCCGCAGCTGCGCTCATGAATCCGTCGATCGTCCCTTCCCCCGACCAGACAGGACTGCATGGCGGCTGCGTGCGCTTCATCATGAGCCTGCGCGCGGTGGGCGAAGGCCATATCAGCTCGATCGCCTTTCGCGAGGGTATCGCGGAATGCAGTGGCGATTTCCGGCTCTGGCCCCAGGCCGCCTTCGCGACATCGGTGGAACTTGACGAGGAAGACCAGTTCGATGCCGACTGTTCGGTGTCGGTCCACCGCCACACGGAATCGAGCCTGTCCAACACGGTGATCTTCCCGATAACCGAGCAGCAGCGCGGCGGCCTGGAGGATCTGCGCCTGGTGCGCTTCGATCATGGCGGCGGCGATTTCGAATGGGTCGGTACCTACACCGCCTATTCCGGCAGTTCGATCCGGTCGGAATTGCTGCGCACCCGTGATTTCCAGCGTTTCGATCTCGAACCGATCCGGGGGGAGGCGGGCCGCAACAAGGGCATGGCCCTGTTCCCTGAGAAGATCGACGGACAATTCGCCATGGTCGGGCGGCAGGACGGCAAGAACCTGTTCCTGCTCAAATCGGACACCATCGATACGTGGGACGACGAGGGCGTGTTGCTGATGGAGCCCAAGTACCCCTGGGAATTCATCCAGATCGGCAATTGCGGCAGCCCGATCCCGATCGATGAAGGCTGGCTGATGTTCACGCACGGAGTCGGCGCCATGCGCAAGTATGCCCTCGGCTGTGCGCTGCTCGATCGTAGCGACCCCAGTAAGGTGCTCGCTCGTACGCCCGAGCCGGTGCTTACGGCGGAAAATGCGGACCGTTCGGGTTACGTGCCCAATGTCATCTACACCTGCGGCGCGCTCAAGGTCGAGGATCGGTTGCTAATACCCTATGGAATATCCGACAGTACCGTGGGCTTCGCGACCTGTTCGATAGAATCCCTGCTTGCGATGATGGAGTAAACCGGGAAACAGGCGAAGACGTTGTTCGAAAAGACGAACTTCAAGTAATCGGTGCGCCGATACAGCGCCAGTGCGAACCAACTGGGACGATGGGTAGCATCGCTTAATGGGGAATGTCGGCCATCCAATATTCAACCGAAATCGGCGGGTCGAAGATCCCAAATTCAGTCGTGCAGGTCGATGGGAGCGAGGACCTGCTGAACGGCAGGTTCTGGGAAAAACATCTGCGAGACAAAACGACTTGAACGGGCGCAAGCCGTTATCCTGCCGTCGACTCTTGTCGGCCGCTCAACGCCGAAATTTCGCTCACCAAGTGCGGACCGGCAGTATTCAATCCCGCGCACGTAGAAGCGGCCGATTACGGAATTCCAGCTTACCGGCGCGGAACAGTTGCTCGGCGGCCTTTAGGCATGGCGTGTTGGCGCGAATGCGAAGCTAGATGCCGGCCAGTATGTTGTTTGAGAAGCGCCGATGCTGATGCGTTTGAGTGGAATTTGAGACGAAAGGTATGATCAGGTGCTATAGCGAAGACAGCGCCGCAGCCAGATCGTCCTTGCGAAACGGTTTGGTCAGCCGCGGACGTTCGGCATCGATACCTTCAAGGTCCGCATACCCAGATGCCAGCAAGACGGGTACTTCTGGACGTGTGGATTGCACATTCTGGGCCAGTTCGAGCCCGCTCATTCCCGGCATCAGGTGATCGGTGATGAGGACATCGATATGCTGTCCTGATGCCATGATCTGCAAGGCTTCCTCTGCTGAACTGACTTCAATGGTCTCGTAACCGAGGTCCGAGAGCATGTCGGCCGTGCTCATCCGGACCAACGCTTCGTCGTCAACGAGAAGGGCAGTGCCCAGTCGTGGGGCGTACGGGATAATCGGAGGCGGTATCGCGTGCTCTTCGGCCTTTTGTTCGCTGAGCGGGAGCCATAACCGCATGTTCGTGCCGAGCCCGAGATGACTCTCGATCGTGAGCGCGCCGCCTAACTGGGAAGCCAGTCCGTGCACCATGGATAATCCCAGTCCCGTACCCTTGCCGATACCCTTGGTGGAAAAGAACGGCTCGATGGCACGGGCTATCGTGGCTTCGTCCATGCCGGTGCCGGTATCGGCTACCGAAAGACAGACGTACCTGCCTGGCACCAGCCGTGACCGGTGCCCCGAACCCACGTTTGCCACCGAAGCCGAGATACGTAGCGTGCCTCCCTCCGGCATGGCATCGCGGGCATTCACGGCGAGGTTGAGGACCGCCATTTCCAGCTGGTTTGGATCCGCCTTGGCGGGCGGGATGTCAGCGGGACTCTCGACGACAACCTTGATCTGCGGCCCGGTCGTGCTTTCGATGAGTTCGCCCATGTCCGCGACCAGTTTCGCAATATCTACCGCTGTGGATTGCAGCGGCTGACGCCGCGCGAAAGCGAGCAGGCGCTGCACGAGAATCCTTGCGCGTTCTGCCGATTGTGCCGCGCCGGCAATAAGGCGCTTTTCGCGCTCCCCGCCCACGTCTCTTCGCTGCAATAGATCGAGTGCACCTACGATCGGGGTGAGAAGATTGTTGAAGTCATGAGCAACGCCGCCGGTAAGCTGGCCCATGGCTTCCATTTTCTGGCTCTGACGAAGCGCTTCATGTGCTTCCTCCCGCTCGGTGACAGCTTCGGCTACCCGGGCCTCCAGCGTGGCGTTGAGGTCGCGAAGCGCAATCTCGGCCTGCTTGCGCGCGGTGATGTCCAGCGCTGTCCCGGCGACGCGCAAGCAGCGCCCGCTTGCATCGAATAGACCCCGGCCCTTTGCTGCAACCCAGCGTTCGACGCCGTCCTCCTTGCCGATGGTGCGGTAATCGACATCGTACAAAGCACGAAGATCGGGATCGGCAGCGGCAAGGTAGGCTGCGATGGTCGCGTCGCGGTCTTCCGGATGAAGCCCGCCGTAGAAATCGTTCATGCTCACCGGCACATCTGCGGATATCCCGAACATAGCCTTTGTCCTGGCCGGCCAGATCAAGCGGTCGCTGATGACATCGACATCCCAGAAGCCAATTTCTGCGTTCTCGACGGCCAGACGCAATCGCTCTTCGCTTTCCTTGAGACGCGCTTCGGCTCCGACACGCTCGACATGCGCCCAGCACCGTTCGACAGTCTCCTTGACGAGCGCGATTTCCGATGCGGTCCAGTGACGAGGTTCATTCTGATGGATCGCCATCATGGCCACCAGTGAGCCATTCTTGACGAGCGGACAGCACACGATTGCATTGATGCCGATCGCCTGAAACATCTCCCGGCCCTCACCGGCATCCAGTTCTTCGGCCACGTCACTTACGACGAGGGTATTTCCCTCACGCATGTCGGCAGCTGCGCGTGGACCGAACAGATCGAGGCTGTAGACGCCGGCGGAGCTTACGATGTCGCTTGCCGTGTAGTCGCTGCGAATCCAGAATCGATCAGCATCGGTGTCGACGTCCGCATAGGCGCATCGCGACGCCGCCAGCTTGCGCCCCAGCATCTCGGTCGCTGCTCGCATGGCGTCCGATGCGTCTCCTGCGCGGAACAGACGTTCCTCGATTTCTCCGAAGAACCGAAGTCGCGCTTCACTTTCGCGTAGCGTCGCTTCGGCTTCATGTTCACGCGTACGGTCGCGGAATATCTTGACGAATCCTGCATCACCGCCTGCCAGAGGCATGGTGAGGCCGGATCCCCAGAACCGCGAGCCGTCCTTGCGGACGTGCCATCGCTCGTTGACAGCGCGCCCGTCACCAACGGCGCGCTCCATCTCCTTGGCAGGCTCGCCACTTCCCGTGTCTTCTGTCGGGAAGAACATAGCGCCCGAATGGCCAAGTGCCTCGTGCTCTGCGTAACCCAAGAGCCGAGTGGCGCCACTGTTCCAGCCCGTGATCGTACCTGCAAGATCAAGCGTTACGATGGCGAAGTCTTCCGCCCCTTCTACGATCTGGCGGTAGCGCGCCTCGCTCGTCCGCAACTCGAGTTCGGTCAGGGCGCGGGCGATGACGATTCCCGCGGTGCGCACGACGAAGCCGACGATCTCCAGATCTTTTTCGACCGGAGCGCAGGTTTCGCGGTGATAAAGGGCAAGCGTACCCAGGACGTCGCCCTGGGTGGATCGGATCGGGAATGACCAGCAGGCAAGCAGGCCGTGCGCCAACGCCAATTCCCGGTACTCGGACCATAGCGGGTCCGTTGCGATGTCGATGACGAACACCGGTTCCTTGCGGTATGCGGCGCTCCCGCATGAGCCAACGGCGGGACCTATCGCGATACCGTCGATCGCTTCGTTATAGGCATCGGGCAAGTTGGGGGCAGCGCCGTGCCTCAGCCGCTGGCTTTCCTGGTCAATCAGAAGGATCGAGGCGATGACCCCCGACGAGGACAACTCTTCGACCTCGCGCACGAGAGCCTCAAGGGTCACCGCAAGCGGTGCTTGGGCGACCGCGAGTTCGAGCACCCGGTTCTGAGCATCCGCCAGTGCAGCAGCATCGCGAACTTCGTATTGCCGAGCCCGGGCTTTCAGCGACGAGCGGATTGCGCCAAGCATCGCTTCGGCATGCAAGGGTCGCTCGAGCAGGACGACGTTGCCAAGCTCCGCCAAGCGCGCCGTTGCGGCGACTGTGCGCGGCGAGCGCGAACCGTTGGCAAGCACGACGAAGGGAACATCCGACCATTTCGGTTGCCCGGCCACCCAGGTTGCCAGTTGGGACGGAATTGGTGCTGCAAGAGCTTCTTCGGTGAGAAGAACAGTCCCAGCCCCTTCCAGCAGCCGCTCGATAAGGTCCTGCTGGTCGGAGCAGATGTGCGATGGAATCGCGTTACGGGCAAGGAGGTCGGCGGCGATGGCCGCATCACGCCCGCGCGGCGCCAGGATCAAAACACGGAGGTTCATCCTAGCCGTTCGGCAACTCGCCATCCG
Organism: Novosphingobium sp. HR1a; assembly: GCF_015594425.1. Taxonomy (NCBI): domain Bacteria; kingdom Pseudomonadati; phylum Pseudomonadota; class Alphaproteobacteria; order Sphingomonadales; family Sphingomonadaceae; genus Novosphingobium; species Novosphingobium sp. HR1a. The sequence continues at coordinate 10,248 of NZ_JABXWS010000085.1, read as the reverse complement.
GTTGAGCAGCCATCAGATTTCTTCCTTCACCTAAAAACGTGGGCACGCCGGTCAGAACGCCCTGGAATTGACGGAGCGGCTCACCCAATTGCAAGCCGTCCTCACTGATCTGAAACTCCCGGATCGTTCTTTCGTGCCGTGCCGTTCGCGTCTTGATCACAGATATGGCCTGACGAACTTCTCCGTGTGCCTCGAAATACCGAAGTTGAACCACGGTGTCCGACAGGTAGCTGAGATCGACATCCGAACGGACGTCTCCCGTCACGCCATGAAGGCCAAGGATGAGGAGGCTCGCCACACCTTTCTGACCGAGGTAGGTCAACATCTCGTGCATCTGCAGAACGAGGAATTGCTCGTTTGGCATCGATTGGAGATAGGCGTTGAGGCTGTCGATCACGACAATGCGGGCGCCGTGGCTTTCCACGGCGCTGCGAACCGAGGCTGCGAATTCGCCAGGCGACATCTCCGCCGGATCGATGGCGCGCATCAGCAGTTGCCCGCTTGTCAGATAGGGCTGCAAATCCATGCCAAGCGCCTTGCTGCGGACCATCAGCGTGGGCATGCGTTCGTCAAACAAGAAGTAAGCCGCGTTCTCGCCGCGCTCGAGCGCCGCGACCATGCATTGGATCGAAGTGGTCGTCTTGCCGACCCCGGCCGGTCCCGTCAGCAGAGTGGCCGTCCCGGGTACGAGCCCGCCGCCCAGCAAGGCGTCCAGTTCGGGTGAGCCGGTCGTGATCGCCGCAGCGTTGTCGGCAGTGTCGTGCTCCGATGCGACGAGACGCGGGTAAACTCGCAGTCCGCCGCGCTCGATCTCGAAATCGTGATAGCCGCCCCGGAAGGCCAGACCGCGCATCTTCACGACATGAAGGCGTCGGCGCTGCGCGCCGAAGCTGGCGAGCGTCTGATCGAGCGAGATGACGCCGTGGGCAATGCTGTGGAGTTGAAGGTCGCTCCCCGAGGCACCTTTGTCATCCAGAAACAGGACGGTACATTCCCGGGTCGAGAAGAAATGTTTCAGCGCCAGGATCTGGCGCCGGTATCGGATGGGGCTTTGGGCGAGCAGCCTCAGTTCCGAAAGGCTGTCCAGCACCACGCGTGCAGGCCGCAACTCGTCGACCTTGGCCATAATGCTGCGAACCGTTTCCCCCAGTTCGACTTCACTCGGATGCAGAAGTGTCTGCTCCTGATCTTCGCTGAACCCATCGGCGGGAACCATCTCGAACAGGTGCAGACTGTCGAGAGACCAGCCGTGGGATGCGCCAACCGCCCGAAGCTCCACCTCGGTCTCGGCTAGCGTTATGTAAAGGCAGGATGCCCCCGCGGCCGCACCACTCAGCAAAAATCCGAGACCAAGCGTCGTCTTGCCCGTGCCCGGTGTTCCCTCGATCAGGTACATACGATCCAGGGTAAGGCCACCGTTCAGAATATCGTCGAGCCCGACTATGCCGGTAGAGGCCGTCCTGAGTGTCGGATCGTTGGCAGGCAATGGCGTTTCCTCGTTTGGATTAAGAGTCTGTTGGCAAAGGCGGACCGGAAGGGTGATCCGCTGCCTACCGGCATGACGAACAAGGACAAACAACCTGAACGCCCCAAAGCACAAAGTGTATCGGGTCGGCTATAATCAACCGTGCTCGACCACCTTGCTGCGTTCCCGACGTCCTGTCCTAGCATGCGTAGAAACGTCCAAGTTCATTCTCGTTCCCGCTGCCAACCGGGATTGCGCATGGTTCACACTCCGTACCGTCAGGAGCAAGTCTTGTCCGAAGCGCAGATCGATCAAAATTTCCAGAACCGGGACAGGGTCACTTACACCCGCAAGGTGGGGCTCAGGCTTCGCTTACACTAAGATGGGCCCTGCCCATCGGAGCCGGCCCAACGCAGACACTCGGCTTTCATTTCGAAACTCCAAAGTGCCGACCGTCAGCTATATCTCGCGGCTGTCGCTCGGAGTTGTGCAATAGCGCCATCGGCAGGAACCGCTCCCTGTGAGGGCAGCGAAGCTTGGTTCTCTAGCGTATGATCCGCAACATTCTCTCTGTCCCGATTTCGCACCCGATTTGTCTCGCCAAGGGAGGCATGAGATGCGGACGGTTCGCAATGCTCGGGGAGCGAACCCTATGTTGCAGGCGACGACGAGCAGCGAGTGCTGTCGATCCAGTCTTTGGCGCTCTCCAACCGCGTCATTGCCCCTGTAACGAAGCGGATCACAGCTGGGCAAGTATCGTCGCTCCGCATCGGATCGCACTACGCCTCGCCCTCAAATCGCCATAGCCATCTGCGGCGTTGCCCTTAACCGCCCCACGTCGCGGACAGGCGGGGCGCCGAAGAGGCGACGGTATTCGCGGCTGAACTGGGAGGGGCTGTCATAGCCAACGCGGAAGCCCGCCTCTGCCGCATCAAGGCGGTCGGCCAACATCAGCGCCCGCGCTTCCTGCAACCGCAACTGTTTTTGATATTGCAGCGGAGTCATGGCGGTGGCCCGGCGAAAATGATCATGGAAGCTCGACAGGCTCATGCCAGCAAGGGCGGCAAGGTGCGGTCCGCTGAATGGTTCGCGGAAATGGGCCTTGAGCCAGGCGATCGCTTTGGCCAGCTGGCTGGTGCGGCTTTCGCCGCTAGCTATCGCGCGCAGGATGCCCGCGCCCGGCCCGGTCATCAGCCGCACCAGCAATTCCCGCTCGATGAGCGGCGCGAGCAGCGGCGCGTTCGCCGGATCGCCGAGCAGCGCCGTCAACCGCGTCGCCGCGTCAATCAGTTCAGGTGTCATCGGGTGCAGCGTCATCCCGCCCCTCTCCTCCGTGCCCGCCGGCGGGGGCGGCAGGGTTAACGCGATCTCCGACAACAAGGCGGGGTCGAGATAGAGGCAGAAGCAGAGATAAGGCGCGTCCGCGCTCGCCTGCGTCACAGCGCCTGTGATGGGCAGGTCGAGTGAGGCGACGAGATAGCTGGCAGGGCCATAGTCGATCACCGCATCGCCCAGCAGCACGCGCTTGCCGCCCTGCGCGATAATGCACAGCGCCGGACGCTGGACCATATGCACCGGCTCGCCACCCTGGCCCGAGCGGACCAGCGTGAGCCGAGCGATGGGCGTGTCGATGATGCCGTCTCGCTCGGCGTATCGGGCAATCTGCTGAGCCAGTTCTTGATGCGCCATCAGCGCCTCTCTCAAAGCAATCGGTAAGATCAGCCTACACGGCTGAAAGAGACCGATCCAGCCCGGCGCTAGAAATCTGGAATATCATGCAATCATCCCGGATGACCGTTCTACCTCCTTCCGACCAGATAGCGCCATTTAGGGGAACATCGGATCGATGGTTCGGTCCGTCTGAACAGGAGTGATTATCATGGCCATAGAGGACAAGGTCATCGCGATTACCGGCGCCAGCAGCGGCATCGGCGAAGGCACGGCGCGGCTGCTCGCGGCGCGCGGCGCGAAGCTGATGCTGGGCGCACGCCGCACCGACCGGCTCGCAGCGCTGGCGGAGGAACTGAACGCAGCGGGAGGCACAGTCGCCTTCCGGTCGCTCGACGTCACCGACCGCGGCGATTTCGAGGCGTTCATCGCCGCGACGGAGGCCGAATACGGCCGCGTTGATGTGCTTGTCAACAATGCGGGGCTGATGCCGCTGTCGCGCTTCGACAGCCTGAAGGTTGACGAATGGGACCGTATGATCGACGTCAACATCCGCGGTGTCCTGCACGGCATAGCCGCCGCCCTCCCTCGCTTCAAGGGCCAGGGCAGCGGCCAGTTCGTCAACATTTCTTCTATCGGCGGCTATGCCGTGTGGCCGACCTGCGGCGTCTACAGCGCGACAAAATATGCAGTGCGCGCCATCTCGGAGGCGCTGCGCATGGAGCATGACGACATTCGCGTCACCATCATCGCGCCGGGCGTCGTGGAATCGGAACTGGCCCACACGATCACCGATCCGGTCGCGGCGCAGGCCATGGTCGATTTCCGCTCCATCGCGCTCACCCCGGACGCGATCGCGCGCGCCATCGCCTATGCGGTGGAGCAGCCAGCGGATGTGGACGTTAATACGCTGATCATCCGGCCGGTTCGCTCAACAATCTGACGATGATGGGGGCATTCGCATATTGCCCCCATAACCCGGCAGCAGCCAAAGTCCTGCGCGCTCATCAATTTCTCGAAGCCTATAGAGGATAAAGGCCGCCAAACGGTGCAACCTCTCGAATTATTAATACAAAGCCGACTGCTCAAAATTGCGCTCGATCCGTCGCTCGCCCTTGCCCAAACCGACCCATCCCGGACGCTCATCGCCAGATTTTGATCCTCAGCAGCGGACGTTCCGCTCTTCCGGCAGCTCTCGACCAGACTCGGTAGTTCCCATCAACCATCATGAAGGACCGTTCACGGCCAAAATGGTCGAATGAAGGGGCGATGAAAGAGAGCGAATTGCAGGTTATCCACAACCAACACAACAACTCATCATCTGCAAACAACGCCCTGCCCCATTGCCATGCTGCACCATGTTATGTCGCTGCAACCCAACCAAAGTTGGTTGCCATCTTTGGTTTTGACATAGAATGTGATCCAATATATTTATGTAATTCAATTGCTTGATCGGACGGCAGGCGCCATGTCTCCGGATCCATTTCTTGGTTAAATGGCAACCAAATTAGCGGTACGAGCTTTAAGCGGCTTTCAAGCCTAAGATGTATTCCGCCCAAGCTGCGAGCATTCTGCGCCGGGGCGTTAGATATAAAGCGCTGTTGTAGGCCCCTTGCACATCATCTTGCTCGACATGAGCCAGCGCCATTTCGATCCAGTCGGAACGGTAGCACTCGGCTTCGTTAGCCCACGTCGAGGCGATGCCTCGGAACCCATGGACGGTTTGCCGCCCGCGATATCCCATGCGATAGCACCCGTAAATCATGGTGTTCTGCGAGATCGGTTGGCCCGGCTTGTCGCCGATAAAGACATGCGAACCAATACTGAATTTCCGCACCTCCGCCAGCAACGCAACGACGGGCGCGCTCAGCGGCACAATATGCTCGCGCCCCATCTTCATCCGCTCGGCAGGAACGCGCCAGATCGGATCGGCGCCGTCCAGCCCCTCGAACTCGGACCATAGCGCAAGCCGCGTTTCGTTGGTGCGGGCCCAGGTTAGCAGAGTGAACAACAGTGCAGCCCGCGTCACTGCGCGGCGCCGAGGATTCTCCTCGCCATCGTACTGGTCGATCGCACGAACAAGCGCGGGCGGTTCCGCAACGCCAACGCGCGGCATATGCCGAACACGCGGTTTGGGCTGCATCAGATCGGTCAGGTACTGCGCCGGATCGGTCTCAGCCCACCCCTGCGGGATGGCAAAACGGTAGATCTGACTCACATGCTGCTTGATCCGGCAGCTTACGTCGAGCGCCCCACGCGCCTCTACCCTGCGCAGCATCTCCAGCACTTGTGCAGCGGTGACCTTGCGCACGTCGATCCCGCCGATCGCCGGGAAGGCATCCCGCTCGAGCCGCCGCAACAATCGCGACGCATGCGCGTCATCAAGACAGGAGAGACGATTGGCGTGCCACACCCGAGCCACCTGCTCGAAGGTCTTTCCTTTACGGGTATCATTGCCCGTCCCCGGATCGAGCCCTTCGGCGAGAGCGATCTTGGCCTTGGCGCGCTCCAACCGGGCATCGCCCAGACTAACGCTCGGGTAGGCGCCGAAGGAGAGCAGCTTCTCCTTGCCCGCGAAGCGGTATTTCATGCGCCAGAGCTTGGAGCCGTTGGGCCGAACAAGCAGATGCAGGCCGCCGCCATCAGCGAGCTTGTAGTCCTTGTCGTGCGGCGCCGCGTGGCGAACTTCCAGATCCTTGAGACGCATGGGGGTATCTCCTGCTGGTGTCAGGCGATTACCCCACAAAATACCCCCAAATGCAAATGGACACCCTGACGCAGAAAGGTAAGCGCCGACGGAACCCGGCCTTGTGCGGATTGGGGTGGGCGTGAATTTCGCGGGGCAGATGGAGGCCTTGCGAGTGGATATCGAGCAGTCAAACGAGCCTCGTATGAGTGCACGCCGAGATGGCGGAGCGGTCGTTCGAGTGGAACGGCGCCGGCACTGGAGCGACGAAGAGAAGCTGGCGATCCTGAAGGAGACCACTCAGCCGGGTGCCATCATGGCCGTGGTCGCGCGTCGGTACGGGATCGGGACCGGTCAGCTTTACACTTGGCGTAAGCAATTGCTCCGCGGCGCGATGGCCGGGTTCGTGCCGGTTGAGTTGGCCGCCGAGCCGCAGGGGACAGCACCTGAGATTGGCCGGATTGAGATCCGGCGCGGCGGTGACTTCATGGTGTCGATCGACAGGTTGGTCGACAGAGAAGCGTTGAGATTGGCGCTTGAGGTTATCGGGGAGCTTGAACGTTGAGCCTGACGCTGCCGCCATCGGCGAAGATCTATCTGTCGTTGGCGCCGTGCGACATGCGAAAAGGCTTCGATGGCCTGTCCGCGCAGGTTCGCAATATCCTCCAACTCGATCCCTTCTCCGGCGCTGTATTCCTGTTCCGCGGAAAACGAGGCGATAGATTGAAGGCCTTGGTCTGGGACGGATCAGGACTTTGTCTGTATGCAAAACGCCTCGAGCGCGGAAAGTTCGTACGGCCCAGAACCCAGGACGGGGGAGCAGCGCGGCTCTCGGCCGCGCAGTTGGCGATGCTGATCGACGGACTGGATTGGCGGCAGGCGATTGTTCACGACGAGGTGCTCGTGCCGACCCTCGCATGAGCGATAAAAGCTCGGAAAACTGCCGTTTTATGTAGGCGGGAAATGCCACTTGCGCTATAGTCCGGGGCATGCGGTTCGACCTTGATCGCCTCCCCACAGACCCCGTTCTCCTGCAGAAAATGCTGCGGGAGATGACTGAGATCATGGAGCTGGAGCGGGCCGAACTGGGGGCGGCAAAGCAGACCGTCAAAGCTCAGGGTCTGACGATCGAGAAGCTGGAGCACCGTCTTGCTCGGCTGCTGCGCGTCCAGTTCGGTCGCAGCTCTGAGAAAATGGATATCGCGCAGTTGCGGCTGATGTTCGAGGAGGTGGATGCCCCGGAGCCGGCCAATGATGACGCTCCTGCGGCGTCGAACGCGAAACCGACGCGCAAGGCCGGAACCAGGGCGCCGATCCCCCTACATATCCCCCGTGAGACGACCCAGCACCTTCCGGAGCCATGCGGTTGCGGTGGTAGCGAGACCGTCATCTGCGAAGACGTCACCGAAGTGCTGGATTACGTACCCGCCTGCTTCCGTGTCCTGCGTCATGTTCGCCCTCGCATCGCCTGCCGATCCTGCGAAACGATCCGCCAGGCGCCGGCCATCGATCTGCCGTTGCCCAAGGTGATGGCAAGCAGCGCATTGCTCGCGCACCTCGTCGTCAGCCGCTTTGTCGATCATCAGCCCTGGCATCGCCAGTCGGTGATCCTGCGCCGGCAAGGGGTAGAGATCGATCGCGACGTGATGGGCCGCTGGTCGCGCAAGCTGGCCTGGTTGATGGCGCCGCTCGGCGAACGGTTGCTCGTCCATATCCTCGAAGCTCCAAAGATACATGGCGACGAAACGCCGGTGACTTTGCTGCAGGGCCAAGACGGTAGCCATACCGCCTACTTCTGGGTCTATCTGCGCGACAGCCGATCAAGCGGGGACATGAGCCCGCCTGCCGTGGCGTTCCGCTTCACGACCGGGCGCGGCGGTAAGCATCCGGCGGCCCACCTTGCAGGTTACCGTGGATACCTTCAAGCCGACGGTTATGCTGGCTACAACGCGCTGTATCATGACCCCAAGACCAAGGCGCCGCGCGGCGTGATCGAGGTTGGCTGCTGGGCTCACTCGCGACGTAAGTTCACTGACATTCTGGAAAAGAACCCATCGCCGGTAGCTGCTGAAGCGGTCGTGAGGATCAGCGAATTGTTCGCGATCGAACGGGATATCAAAGGAGCGCCGCCCGATGAGCGGCGACGGGTTCGCCAGCAGCAGGCTCTCCCGAAGCTTGCAGCCTTGCGGCCATGGTTGCATGCCCAGATGCAGGGATTGTCCTCGGACAGCGCCTTGGCGAAAGCATGCCGTTATCCCCTTAACCGCTGGGCGGCGATGGTCCGTTATTGCGAAGATGGCCTGCTGGAGATCAGCAACAACCTGGTCGAAAATGCCCTGCGCGGCGTTGCTCTGGGGCGTCGCAACTGGATGTTCGTCGGGTCCATCAAGGGCGGGGATGCCTCGGCGCTATTTTACTCGCTTGCCGAAACGTGCCGCCTGAACGGTGTTGAGCCCGAAGCCTGGTTCACCGACGTAATCGAGCGTATCGGCAACCATCCGATCAACCGGATCGACGAACTCCTGCCGTGGAACTGGCAGGCCGCAAAGGCGATCCAGAACCTGGAGCAAGCTGCTTGAGCAACGCCTTCGTCGTGCACATGACGATCACTCTGGATAACGTGACGCCCGCCGTAACCCGCATGATCGAAGTACCGCTCGGCATCCGGCTCGATCGTTTGCACACTACCTTCCAGGAAGCGTTGGGATGGACCGATAGCCATCTGTGGGAGCTGACCTTCGGGCGCACGGGCTTCGGCATCCCTGACCCGTCCTACGGCTTTGGCGGCCCACTTGATGCCCGAAAGACGACCCTAGCTGAGGCGTTGGAGGGAATGCGCGGCAAGACCTTCCAGTACCTCTACGACTTTGGCGACGGATGGGAGCACAGCGTCAGGATTCACGGCATCGCTCCGGCTGACCTGCAAGGCAGCTATCCGCGCCTGCTGGAAGCTAGCGGAATGCGCCCACCGGAGGACTCGGGAGGGCCTTGGGGCTATGCCGAGAAGCTGGAGGCTCTAACCGATCCGTCGCATGAATACCATGAAGAGGCGTTAGATGCTCTTGGCGACGACCATGACCCCCACACTCAACCCAACATCGAGGTGATCCACGCTCGCTTCGCGGCACTCGCCAAGAAATGGGCGCCGCGCCCGCGGAAACCCAAATAACCCTACGTCAACGCCGCCTTCCGTCGGCGCTTACGCAGAAAGGAACAGAGTGGTGCAATATGGAGCGCCAAATCCTCCCGTAAGATACAGAAAACAGGCACAAAAAAACCGCCTCGGGTTGCCCTGAGACGGTGTGCTATAGCCTTGTCTGGTTGCGGGGGTAGGATTTGAACCTACGACCTTCAGGTTATGAGAAGGAACGCCATATGCCAAGATATTGAATTAAAATATTTCTTTTCAATATTTTGTGCTATGTGCTAAAATTTGTGCTAAAATTTGGAGAATGCTTACGTTCTGCCATGTTTGGTTCGGTCGTACGCTGTATTCGCTGTGCACGCAGCACCAGCTCGGTTCAATGGCCTATTCGGCTGGGAAGTTGCCATATGCGTGGCACCAAGCTCATTGCCGCAACGCGCCCTAGTCAGCCACTCGAGGGCCTATCTGGCGTGCCAGGAAGCCGTCTGTCCGGTTACGCTCGTCGACCCGATCGGCCGGCAGTCGGGATGGGTGGATTGCAGTCTGCCAGATTTTGAAAAAGCAGATGCGGAGAGTCGACATGTCCGGAATTTTGGACCTCTCTGAAAACGACTATGGTGTTCTAAGAAATGGTGACGATTCGCTGCATCAACTGGAGCGCATCTGCGCCCTGCTCGTGGAACGTTTCGAGTACCTCACGCGGGCGACCCGTCAGGAAATGGGTTCGGCGGTCAGCTTTGCCCGAACAGCGCAGGTGCCCTTCAGCATAGCCCATGTGCGCACCGCGACAAACCATCATGCGATGGGAGAAACCTTATTCCATTTGCATCGAACAAATTGATTGATAAAGAGCGCCCGCTTCAAGCGGGGGGGGGGGGGAATATACCTGCCGAAGATCTAAGCGTGCTTGTGACCATGCGCTTTTACACCTGCAGCGAGGCCATTCTTCCGTGGTCTCGCCGCCCGTTCGGTAGCAGGCGCATTCAGAGGCGTGCGAAAATCAGCGCCCCCCGTCAGCGTTTTCTGCGCTTGCAACATGAAGCGAGTTTCAGAATAAATGTCGTGCCTTTTTAGGGCATCCTCTCCCACACTCCTTGAGGGCTGGTCTTTAGGACCGGCCTTATTTTTCCTTCAAGCGTCGCAGACGAACAGCGGCTGCCTGACCCCGTCGCCAGGCTACCCAGTCCATTTCAGCATCATCGACCGCTTCGCATATCTCGAGGTCTGTGCCAATGTCACCCAGGCGTTCGTGCACCGTGTCGGTGTTGCCAAGCTGCGTATTTC
>NZ_JABXWS010000084.1:0-22439 GCF_015594425.1 Novosphingobium sp. HR1a | reverse complement strand
TATTTCGGAAAGCCTCGATCCGACTTCGCGTTGTCGGCGAACTGTGCGAAGGAAGCCCCCCGCCCCGCCTGCACACCTGCACAAAAACCGAGCGTTCGAAAGGCTGCGGTCTTGCTTCGGCTTCGCAGCCTCCCAAGTCGAGAGGGCCGCCCATAATTCACGACCCAGTCACAAAAGGCTGCGAGATCTCCTCGCTAGCGCGGCACCAGACCTTCTCGGCACAGTCTGGATCACCTTCCACGAACGGGGAGTTCCCTTGAGCGTCTCGGTCACATCCTCACCCAGCATCGATAGCCGTTCGCTGCAGCATGACGTGCAGGAACAAGTTGTCGGGATAACGACGCGCTCCCGAAGCAGGTGATCAGGGACCGATTTTCTGACAGGCTTCTTGGGCTCGAAGGCGGCAACACCGGCCGTCCGGCTAGCAGCGGACGCGGCGAGCCGGTCCTCCTCGCGTGCGTCCGCCTCAAGCTCTTGGAGTTCGAACTCGATCTACTCGATAAGGCGGCGCGTACGCTCGGCGCTTGTGCCCAATTACCGGGATCGCGGCACATTGTCATGAGCCACAAGGCGACCGACTATTTGGTCCAGCTATTTTTGAGCGGGGACCCTCACAAGTTCGGCGTCGATCTTTGCGAGCACTTCATCAGTGACCGTATCGGAAGAGTATGACTGGATCTGCTTTAGTGTCATACCGCGCGCCATCTCGATTTGCGGGTTGCTCACCAAGTCTGGAAGATATTTCGTGAGAATGGCGCTCGTTGCCGGATTTTCCAGCAAGGTGCCGATCGAGCTGGTCGAAGTCGAAAAGGTGCCGGACGGGGCCGAGACGGCAGCTGGCTCAGCTGCACTGGCCCATGCCGGCGCAGCAACCGCGAAAGCCATAGTCCCGGCAATGAAGATCTGACGAAGCATAAGTTCAATCCTCTCTCAAATGTTGTTATTTGACCCAGTTCGGTCAGCCGTTAGTCCTATTTTTGCTCGACCCCGAGGACCGGCTGCCTACCTGCTTGCGCTAACGGTCGCTTTTGCGACACACACAATCGGATGGCCAAGAACAGCAAACCGAATCGCCTATTGAGCGACACAGTATCGCACAAAGCCGAGCCCCTGGCATCATCTAGATCGACCCACGCCCGCGCAGTGCGATCCGGCAAGGCATTGCAGGAAGCCATGTTGGCTCTACTCCAGCGTAAACCGTTCGATCAGATCAGCGTGCGTGAGATCTGCTCGGAAGCCAAGGTCCACTACGCCACCTTCTTTCGTCATCACGAGACCAAAGAGGCTCTGCTGAATGCAATCGCCAAGGACCAAATCGCCCACCTCAATCAATTGACGCTGTCGATCCGGGATGCCGAGAGTTACGAAGCCGGATTTGAAGCCTTGTGCGCTTACGTCGCGGATCATCGCGGTCTATGGGCAATCCTTCTCAATGGCGGAGCCGGCGGCGCCATGCGGGAGGAATGGCTGCGCGTCTCCATGGTCGTGGCGAAAGAGGAGAAGCCGATCAATGCCTGGCTCCCTACCCAACTTGGTACGATATGCGCTGCCTCGCTTATAGCCGAAACCCTCGCCTGGTGGGTTGGTCAACCCGAAGAGGCCTACAGCGTAACGGAAATTGCCGGGATCCTTTACCGGCTCCTTTCTACGTCCATCATGGCACCGGACTAAGCGATATGAGGCGCCAAGTATGGCTAGGCCAAGGCCGGACTCGAGCGCGCGCGTCTGAAGCATTTGGACGCTAGGAACTATCCGCCAGCAACTTCGAAAGAAACAAGATTTGAAAATCTAACCGAGGGAGAAACCGCCCGCGGATGCAACGGCCAGATCCCATCGCCGGCCCCATGCCGGAAGGTCTGCGGTTGTGAGATCGCACAGCCCTTCCGTTTACAAGCCTCCTACCGGGAGCCAAATGCTGCGCGGAAAGTCACGCCGAATTCACGCGGTGCGGTCACCGAGACACCCGCGTAGCGGCTGCTGTAAACCGTCGAGCCTATTCCCGAGACGCTGAAAGTGGGCGGACGCAGATAAACATCGGTGACTGACGTGAACTGCGCCAGTTCATCCTGACTGATCAACTTCGTCACATCAAAGAGGTTCTTGGCGTAGACCGACACTTCCCAGGAACCGTCCTGCGAGCGCAAACCGCCGAAAAGATTGAGCAGGCCGTAAGCTCTCACATCATCGTAAGGATTGTTTGGATCAGTCCTGGATTTACCCTTCCAGCTGAACAGGCCGCGCAGGTAGCCGTCCATCTTGTCGCCAACGGGCAGAGTATACTCGGCCCTGAGTACGCCCGACCATTCGGGCTGAAAGGTTGCCGACTGCCCACCCCCAGGACACTGCGCCACGCGTTCACCGCCGTAGGCCTGCTGCATCTGCGCGAGCGTGGGGGTGACTGCATCCGGGATACCATCGGAACCGACGGCCCCGCTCTGATTGTTAAGGGCATCCGTGCAGGCCAGCAGGGCATTGCCGATGCGGCTGCGAGCGAAGTTGACGGTCGCACCAAGATTCAAGCGCGATGTTGGCGTGAAGTCCAGCTCGGCCTCGATCCCGTTGACCTTGATCGGTACCGCGCTCACGAAGTTGAAGTTGCCGATCGTCGGGGCGCCCGCCGAATTGATGTTGATGTAGGCTATGCCTGCGCCGCCTGCTCGATACGGATAGTTCTTGTAGTCCTGATGATAGGCGGTGAGGTTGAAGTGCAGTTTGCGGTTAAGCCAATCCGACTTCAAACCTATCTCGTAAGATTTCGAGCTCTCCGAAGGCAGCGCAATGTGGGCAACCTCGTTCGGGGTGTAATCGGCGTTCGTGAAATTTCCGATGGCCACGACCGGCGGGCGCCATGAACTGCCGGTCGATGCATAGACCATAAGCCCCGGTGTAAACCGATGCTTGATGCTGGCGCTGTAGATCGTGGTGTTTTCACTGACGTCAGATTGCGTGCCGTTCTGGCGAGTGCATTGCCCCGCCGCATACATCTGCGGCGTGCAGCTGATGAAAAGCCCGTCACGGTTATCGGTGAAATGTATGCGACGCAATCCGCCGGCAAGTTCAGTCGATTCAGTCAGATGAAACGTCAGATTGCCGAAGAATGAATCTTCCATGGGCGTGCCTTTCGCGACGTAGATCGGCGTGTCGGTGACGCTCGGTGACGCTATCGGTATGCCCGGGCCGGCAAGGCGAAGCTGCGTGATGCTTAGGTCGCTGAGATTGGTCTGCGACGGAACCGCATAATGGAAATAGCCGGCTACATAGTCGAACAGACCCACAACCCGATCCAGGTTTTGCAGGCGCAATTCGTGGCTGCTGGTTGTCCCCTTGGTATCCGCGATCTGCGCGATTTCCAGACCGGGGAAAAAATTCGCAAGATCGCGCACGCCGTAGCTATGGTATTTCTGGGACGTGGCCGAACCGACATAAATGAGGCGCTGGCCCAGGAAATCGACTTCGGCATTCCAGTTGTAGAATTGGAACTTCTGGGTGGTGATACTTGGCCGTGACTGCACGGAAAGCCGGTCGCTTAGGCCGATATCGCCATAATCCGGCGCGCCCACACTGGGGACGTACCGGGAATCATACTGGCTGACCGACCGCACCTGATCAAAGCGGCGCCCGTCATTCTGCATCCCTTCGTAAAGGAAGCCGAGGCGAAGCCAGGCAGTAGGTTCGAAGCGAACCGCTGCGCGGATCGCATTGATCTCGCTGCGGGCCCTTTCGTCGCTATTCACACTGGTCACACGATTGCCGCGATCAACGCTGTGAACTCCCGCAATCCGTATTCCCAAGACATCCGCGATGATCGGGATGTTGAGCGCTCCGTTGAAATTGGTCGCACTTGCCGAACCGAGAGTACCGGCGAGGTAGCCCCCGGCTTCGAGGAGCTCGGGCTGTCTGGTGGTCACCGTGACGGATCCCGACGGTGTAGATCGCCCGCGTAGAGTGCCCTGCGGACCACGCAGCACTTCGATCTGCCCGACATCGTACATCGTCTGCATCACAAAGTTCGACGGAACGGGCGCGTCGTTGCGATAGTATTGGATGGTGCCGTTTTCGGCGCTCACATTGACGTCGTGATTGACACCGCGGATGGAGGATGAGGTTCCAATGCCGTTCGCATTGGGGGTGAGTTGTAGTCCCGGAACAACCGAGCTGATTTCCGTGAAATTCCGGATGTTCAGCTTGGTAATCGCATCGGCAGTGACGGCATTCACAACGAGCGGCACATCCTGAAGACTTTCATCGCGCCGGCGAGCTTGCACAATGATTTCGTTCACTGCCGTAGCGTCAAGGGAGCCAGCTGCGCCTGACGATTCCGGTTCCTGTGCCAGCGCCGGAGCTGTCGTGGCCAGCGCGCCTATGCCCACGAGTATGCATGCGTTCCTGCTACGCATCGAATCCCCTTCCCTAGCTGTTCTTTTTCTGGCTGACATTTTGTGCGCCACACTATCGCATTCGTCAATTAGCTTGTGGCATTCGAACCAATCGTTCGCTCTGGCGAAATCCGTGGCGTTGCCATGAGATGAGCCGGAGAAACCAACGGGTTATGCCGGCTCCACTCGTCGTTCGGCCTATTACTCCGACCGTAAAAGGGCCAAGTCCCGATCAACGGCATCAAGCGCGTCATTGGTGAATTGACCCGGAGCGAATTTCTGAATGGAGCGCAGGGTCATCGACTTCGCCATTCCGATGCGCTTGTCAGTCGTGATCCCTGGAAAGTGCTGATCGAGCACTGCCTTGGCACTTGTGTCTGCCAGAAGAATTGCCAGCTTCGTAGCGCCGGTGGAGTACCCCGAGGTCGCTGTCTCGACACGAGCGGCAGGGATAGTCGGCGGGGGCGAAACCGCTGCCGACTGCTGAATTACCGATGGACGATTGGAGGAAAGATCGAGGTCAGCAGCCGGTGTAAGCTTCAGGTGAAGCTCCGAAAGTCCCCGGATGATGAAGCTCGGCTCGAAGTTGAGTTTACGCGCACCGCGGGGGCCGTGTATCTCTGAATCCAGGTCGATGTCGGAGGTATACTGGAGAAGCTTTTCCAGGATAATCCGGACTTCGACCCGTGCGAGCGGGGCACCGGCGCAGGTGTGCGCGCTGCGACCAAAGGCAACGTGTTCACGAATCTTCGGCCGGTTGAGCTTGAACTCCTGGGGATCTTCCCAGCGCGCCGGGTCGCGATTGGCCCCAGCAATCGACAGCATGATCTTGGTTCCGGCCGGAACCGGTATATCGCCGATCCTGGTGTCGCGGCGCGCAAGCCTGGCCGTCTGCTTGGTCGAACCTTCCAGGCGCAGAACTTCCTCGATCAGCGCGGGGATGAGCTTGGGATCGGCCCGGAGTTTGTCCTGCAGGTCCGGCACGTCAACGATATAGCGCATCGCATTTCCGAGGAGCTTTGCGCTCGTATCCTGGCCCGCACCAAACATGAACATACCAAGCTTGACGATCGCCATCTCGTCGGGAAGCGTGCCATCGGGATAAAGCGCGTTTGCCAGTTCCGAGAGAATATCCTCACGCGGATTGGCGCGTCGCTCGGCGACGTATTGCGCAAAGTACCCACCCATGATCATGAATGGATGATCTTCCGCATTGAGATCGAGTTCGCCATCGAGATTTCCGGGCGGCGGCGCATCCTGGATAATATCCATGAACTTCTGTCGATCTTCGGCCGGAATGCCGAGCAGGTCAGCGATGACCAGCGTGACGAAGGGCGTTGCGATCGTCCTGACCAGTTCGACGCCGCCATTTGCCACGGCGTCACGAACGAGTTCGTCCGAGAAAGCTTGAATGAACTCCTCGTTCGCCTTCAGACGCGAGGGCGTGAACAACCGATTAACGAGAGAGCGCAGCTGCACGTGCGGATTATCGTCAAGATTGACCAGCAGGTCGCCGCCATGGAACTCGTCGCGATGCGCTTCGAGCTGCGCAGTGATGTCGGACCCGTGCGGTGTGAACGGGAGCGGCGCGGAGGCCCCCTGCAGACCGATAATCGCGGAGAAGTCTTCGGAATTACGCATTATCTCAAGGGTTTCCTCAAACCCCATGACCATCAGATAATCCTTGCCTTTGGGCTGATAGACCTTCCCCTTGCCCCTGACCGCTTCGAAGTAGGCGTAAGGATCGACGAGGATCTCGTGGTCGGTGAAGTAATCGCGATCTGCCAATTCAGTCATGTTGTAGCGCTCCTGCGTCATGCCCGCTTCTGGCCGGCAAGCAATGTCCGTTCATTTAGTCGTCCGCTGCAATCCTCACTCGCAGCCCGTCGAGTGCATCGGTAACCGGCAGTTGGCACGACAGGCGGGAATGACCGCCACGGTGGCTGGACGAATCAAGAAGATCGTTCTCGTCGTCACTCATCGACACGAGAGCGTCGGCCGGACCGGCTTCGATATGGACGTGGCAGGTCGCGCACGAGCAGCACCCTCCGCACAGCGCCAGCATTTCATCGAACCCCGCGTCGCGTATGACTTCCATGACGGTCTGTCCGGGCTTCGCCTCGAGAACCCTTTCTTCTCCTGAGACACCCACGACGGTAATTGATGCCATTTCTCCGCTCTCTTTCAGGATGTGTGCTCTTAGCCCCCGTCACCGCCGTCGGTGCGGCAGATGTTCTCCGGCGGCGCACCGGAATTTCATGCGATACAGTGTCGCATAAACTGATCATCGTAAGGTCGTCAATCGGGAATGGGTTAGGTTCAGGGCTTGGAAGCTAGCTGGCAGGCCCGACTTTTCAGGAAAGAACAGTAGTCGCAAATCCTGCTGACATCCGGTTCCATCGCTAGAAAGTCTCGACCTTGGCGCGCCCTGCCTGACAAAGCCTCGCCCCCTCGGTCCTGCGGGGCAGCCTGCGTGCGCACCAAGCTTCGATGCGGATTATCGCTGCAGCGTTATCCGTTACGCTCCTGGGTGCCAAAGGTCTGGTGAGAACCAAAGCCCATGAGCTTGACCGACCTCTCCGCACCCAAATTCGAATGGTCAGACCGCCTTGACAGTCCGAGCGCGCAATTATACGCGACACAGTGTCGCACATAAAAGCGATATTGGGAGTGCGGTGGGCATCGCTGCAGTAATGCGGGCGTCCTCATGCGAACATCGGGCAAATACAAGACATGGCGAAGAACGACCCCATCAGAGCTGCCGCCGTATCGGTGAAGTTGGCTCTTTTGCTATCCGTCGCTGCATGCCCGACGTTGGCACGCACGCAAGATGAAGCTGCAGCGCCGAGCTACGCAGCCAATAATCTCGAACTGGATTTTTCCGATCCGCCGATGGATGCCCGCCCACGGGTCTGGTGGCACTGGATCAACGGCAACATCACTGGGGATGGAGTTCTCAAGGACCTGGCCTGGATGAAGCGCGTGGGTATCGGCGGCGCGCAGTCGTTCGATGTGAACCTCCAAAGCCCGCAGATCGTGGATCAGCGCCTGGTCTACATGACGCCCGCCTGGCGGAGGGCTTTCAAGCACGCAGCCAAGGAAGCTGATCGCCTCGGCATCGAGCTCGCCATTGCCTCCTCGCCCGGCTGGTCCGAAACCGGTGGACCATGGGTATCTCCGGCCGACGCCATGAAAAAGCTGGTCTGGAGCGAAGTGCTGGTCACCGGCGGCAAGCGCGTACCCCTTTTGCTCCCTGTCCCGCCGTCCGTAACCGGGCCTTATCAGTCGATAGCCGCCAGGTCCGGCACAAACTCGACGATCAACGAACAAGCCCCTGATGTCCCGCCTCCGTACTATCGCGATGCCGTTGTTGTCGCCGTGCCCGTCTCGCTCGGAAAAAACTCGGCCCTACCGACATCCGCAGACGCCGCAGGAAGGGCTATCGATACACACAAATTGATCGATCGCGATCTGGGTACCGGCATCGATCTGGCCAAGGCAGCCAAGGGGCCGACGCTCCTCACGGTTCGCTACCCGGCCCCTCGAACGATCCGCTCCGCCACCCTGTTCGTGCCCGGTGGGGCGGGCAAGTTCATCGGCGCCAACCTCGAGGCGAGCCTCGAGGCGGAAGTCACGCCGGGCAAATGGACGTCCATCGCCGACATTCCCATGGGACGCGTTCCAACAACGCTCGGTTTCGGGCCCGTGACCGCCCGCAATTTCCGTATCTCGTTCCGGGACATCAGCAGCCTGCCAAACATTGCTCCGCCACCTGCGGGAGTCGATCTATCGGCGCTCGCTGCCGGCTTCTCAGGTGGAAAGCCCAGTACCGCGATACGCATCGCCGAATTCGTGTTGTCCGGGGAGGATCGGATCAATCGTTTCGAGGCCAAGGCGGGCTTTGATGTCGTACCCGATTACTATGCGCTCGACATCGGCCTTGCCAATTCATCAGGCCTACCCCCAGGCAAGGTCATCGACCTGACTGATCGCTTGCAGCCTGACGGGACGCTCGCTTGGACGCCGCCGGCCGGAACCTGGCGTATCATTCGCTTCGGCTATTCCCTTGTTGGCACGATGAACCACCCGGCTCCGATCGAGGCAACCGGCCTTGAGGTGGACAAGTACGACGCAGATGCAGTCCGGCGCTACATGGATCACTACCTTTCGACCTACCGCGAAACGGTTGGTCCCGAGCTCATGGGCGCCAGGGGTATCCGGGCCATTCTCACCGACAGCATCGAGGTCGGCGCGGCCAACTGGACACCGCAAATGGTCGCCCAGTTCAAACGGCTGCGCGGCTATGATCCGATCCCCTGGATGCCCGCACTTACCGGGACGATCATAGGGTCTCGACAGGAAAGCGAACGCTTCCTGTACGATTTTCGGCGGACCCTGGCGGACCTTCTGGCCAGCGAACACTACGGTACGGTTGCCGAGGCGGCGCATGAGAATGACCTTGTCGTCTATGGCGAGGCGCTGGAGGATCACCGCCCGCAACTCGGCGATGATATGGCGATGCGCAGATGGGCGGACGTGCCCATGTCCGCCATGTGGTCGTTCCAGCGCGACCGCGGGCCCAAACCGACCTACCTTGCCGACATGAGAGGCGCCGCGTCGGTCGCGCACATTTACGGGCGCAAGTACGTTGCCGCTGAATCGTTGACCTCGATGCTCTCGCCGTGGGCATTTGCCCCGAACGAGCTCAAGCGGATGATCGACCTCGAGTTCGTGAGCGGGATCAATCGCCCTGTGATCCATACGTCGGTGCACGTCCCCGTGGACGACAGGAAACCGGGCCTGCGCCTTTCCATCTTCGGACAGGACTTCAATCGCAACGAGGCCTGGGGGGAACTCGCCCGCCCGTGGATCGACTATATTGCCCGCAATTCCCTCATGCTCCAGCAGGGCACAAATGTTGCCGATATTGCCTACTTCTACGGCGAAGACGCCCCGCTGACATCCCTGTTCGCAGATGCGCCGGTTGCCGACATTCCTGCCGGAAGCGCATACGATTTCGTAAACGCCGATGCTCTCCTCAGCGTGTTGTCCAACGATGGTGGCGATCTGGTGAGCACTGGAGGAGCACGCTACCGCGTGCTCTACTTGGGAGGCTCTGCCAACAAGATGAGCCTGGCTGTTCTCAATCGAATTGCTGAACTGGTGGAAGCGGGCGCCACGGTCATCGGGGCTCGGCCCATCAGCGACCCAGGTCTCTCGGGTGATCCTGCCCGCTACCAGGCATTGCTGCTGAAATTGTGGCCGGGCCCCGCCGTCACCAAAGTCGGGCGCGGTCGGGTAATCGCGACAAGCGATCTTGCCGCAGCCTTGTCTCAGGCTGGCATCGTGCCCGATGTCACCGTGGACGGCGCCCAGGAGGGCGCGGCCCTCCCGTTCGTTCACCGCAAGCTGGCGGATGGCGACAGCTATTTCATTGCCAACCAGAAGGATCGCCGCGAAACGATCACCGCCCGCTTTCGGATCACGGGAAAAGCCGCGGAACTCTGGCATGCCGACACGGGCAAATCGGAACCTGTCAGCTTCTCGGTCAGGGACGGCGTGACTTCGGTCCCCCTGACTTTCGAGCCGGACGAATCGGTACATGTCGTCTTCCGCAAGAACACTTCAGAAACCGACTACAAAGTCGCGCCGCTCAAGCTGACGGAAGCTGCGGTCCTTGGCGGCTCATGGGACGTGGCATTCGAACCGGCGCGAGGCGCGCCACCCCATGCCCGCCTTCCCGAACTGTCTGCGCTCGACGAGAACGCAGATGCGTCCATTCGCTATTTCTCTGGCGTCGCGACGTACACGAAAGAATTCTCGGCGCCGCGCGGATGGAAGAAGGAAATGCCATTGTTCCTCGATCTCGGCGATGCGCGCGAAATCGCAGAGGTGAGCGTGAATGGGCAAATGGCCGGCTACGCCTGGCATCAGCCTTACCGCATCGACATCTCTTCCCAGATGCGTTCCGGCAAGAACCGGCTTTCGATCCGCGTAGCGAACTTGTGGGTCAATCGCCTCATTGGCGACGCCCAGCCCGGCGTCACGAAAGTGACCTGGACCGCAACCCCGACCTACCGGAAGGACGCGCCCCTGCGTCCCTCCGGTCTGCTCGGCCCGGTGCGGCTGCTGAACCCGTGGTAATTGCGAACGAACACAAAACGGCCCTGCTTCAGACGCAGGCCTCAAGCAAACGGGAGAATGGCAAGTGGGCGATATCAAGCGGGCGCTGAGAACAATGCTGCTGGCCTCGGCTATCGTGACCACGGCAGTCGTCTCGCCTTCTCTCACGGCCAAAGATCGGACTGCGACCCAAACCACCGCCGCCCGGCCCGCAATCGACCTGTCACATGGCTGGCGCTTTCGTTTCGGCGATGAACCCGCCTCAGTCACGGGAAGCGACTTCGACGACCGCGACTGGCAGCAAGTCTCCGTCCCGCACAGCTGGAACCACATCGGCGCCTATGCACTGACGCGCGGCGCCGAAACCGATAACCGGCAGGGGGTGGGCTGGTATCGCCTAAGGGTCGATGCGCCAAAGGCCAAGCCGGGCGATCGGCAATACCTGGACTTCGCAGCAGTTGCCAAACTCGCCGACGTCTGGGTAAACGGCCGCCATGTCGGCACCCACAAGGGTGCTTTCGCCCGTTTTCGCCTCGACGTTTCCGATGCCTGGAAGCCGGGCCAGCGCAACTTGGTCGTGGTGAGTGCCGACAACAGCAAGGTCGAGCCCGGCAGTTCGACCTCCGAAGTCATCCCGCTCTCGGGCGACTTCTTCGTGCATGGAGGCATTTACCGCGAGGTTTCACTGCTCCAGCTCCCGGCAGCCTCGATCGATCCGCTCGATTACGGCGGTCCTGGCGTATATGCGCGCGCGACCAGGATCACGCCGCAAAGCGCAGCCGTCGAAGTCCGCACGAAGCTGCGGAATGCAAGCGCGTCGCCTCGAAACCTCACGCTTGCAACCAATATCCGCGACGCGCGCGGCAAGATCGTGGCCCGCTCGGTTCAGCGCGTCATTCTGGCCCCTGGCGTGGGCGAGCAGCGCGTTGCGCTGGACATCGCCCGCCCCCATCGCTGGGATGGCAGGGCGGATCCGTACATCTACTCGGTCACCTCCACCATTTCGGACGGCAAGACCCAGCTTGACCGTGTCACGCAGCCGCTGGGCCTTCGCTCGTTTCGCTTCGATGCAGACGCCGGTTTCTTCCTCAACGATCGGCATGTGAAGCTGCGCGGCGTCTCCCGCCATCAGGACGCGCTTGGATCAGGCTGGGCGGTCACGCCCAGACAGCATGCCGAAGACATGGCGCTGATCGAGGAACTTGGCGCGAACACCATTCGCCAGGCCCATTACCAGCATGCCGATGCCTGGTCCGATCTGGCAGACAAGGCGGGCATGGTCGTCTGGGCCGAGCTGCCTTACGTCACCACACCCAGCGTATCGGGTGGAAAGGGCTCGGACGCTCTGTGGGCCAACGCCGAGCAACAACTGCGCGAGCAGATCCGCCAGAATTACAACCATCCCTCAATCCTCATGTGGTCGGTGGGCAATGAGGTGGATTCGGCCAAGGGCTTCGGCCAGAAGGGCGCACCACCGCTACCGCTCGCGCTGCTCCGGCACCTCAATGCGGTCGCCAAGCAGGAAGACCCGGATCGCCCCACGACCTTTGCAGACTGCTGCGAGGGGCTTGGTCTCATCCAGACCGCGGGCGAGAAACTCGCCGGAACTGCAGATCTCATCGGTTACAACCGCTATTACGGCTGGTACTATCCCAACCCGTTGCAGGCGCGGACCGACCTTGGTGCCACGCTCGACAAGTTTCATCGCGCGCACCCGGCGCTACCGATGTCGCTTAGCGAATACGGCGCCGGCGGCGCGATCAGTCAGCACAGCGACGACGTATTGAACGGCTTCGTCAATTTCGTCGGCCGCCCCCACCCCGAAGAATACCAGGCGTGGATCCACGAGCAGACCTGGCCGAGCATCGCAAAGCGCGATTTCGTCTTCGCCAGCTGGGTCTGGGCGATGTTCGATTTTGCCAGCGACCTGCGCGACGAAGGCGATGCCGTAGATTTGAACGACAAGGGGCTAGTCACGGCAGATCGCAAGCAACGCAAGGATGCCTTCTGGTTCTACAAGGTCGCGTGGAGTGATGCCCCTGCCCTGCATTTCGCAGGAAAGCGCTATGTCGACCGGGCCTATCCGGTCATGGATGTGAAAGCCTATTCGACTGCCGCGTCGGCCAGCCTCACGATCAACGGCAAATCGATCGGCCAGGCGCCTTGCCCCGATCTCGTATGTGAATGGAAGAATGTTGCCCTTCGTCCCGGCAGCAACGCGGCAGTGGTCACGACGACAACCGGCGGCAGGACACTGCGCGACACCTCAACCTGGAACGGTCCTGACATCGAACGGAACGGTCTGCGTATCAATGCTGGCAGTCTTGCGGGGCTCGATCTCGGTACCCGGCATTTCGGCTCAGACACCTTCGTGAGAGGCGGCAAGCCTGTCATACTCAATCTCGTGGGCTTTGGCGGCCGCTCGATGGCGCCAATCCGGCAAGTGCAGGCCGCCGACCCGGCCCTGTTCGACTACTGGCGCGACGGCGATGCCTACGCCTACGATATTCCACTGCCTGACGGACGGTGGATGGTAACCTTGCATCTGTTCGAGCCGCGCAAGACCTCCTCACCCGATCAAGCACTTGCCGTAAAAGCGAACGGTCAATCGGTCATCCACGATCTCAATATCCTGCGCGAAGCCGGCGCCCCGCTCAAGGAATTGGTCCGCAGCTTTCCGGTGACAGTGGTCGACGGCCGTCTGGTTCTCGAATTCGCAAGCGTTTCCGGCAATGCCGCTTTGGCCGGCATCGAGATTTCGCGGTGAAGCCCGCAGCATCACTATTTTCTTCTGGAGAGTGTCATGTTTGACAGGCGCACATTTCTCGCCGCGACTGCGGCATCTGCAGCGCTTTCCGCAGGCAGCGGGAGAGCGGCCGATATTTCCGGTGAAACCGTCCGGGTCGATACCCGCACGATTGCCGGCATGCTCCCGCATGTCTGGGAGGAGTGCGTTGGATCGGACCGTGCCGCGATCACCATGCGAGAGGAATGGCGCCGGGATATGCGGCTGGCGGTAGATGAAGCCGGAATCAAGCGCGCCCGCTTCCATGGGATCTTCAACGATGAGCTCGGAGTCTTCGGCAAGAGCATTCTTGAGATGCGCCGGAACGGCGGCCCCAATTGGCTCAACGTCTACCGTGTCTACGACGGCCTGCTCGATGTCGGCGTCTCGCCTTATGTCGAACTCAGCTTCATGCCCGGCAAGCTTGCATCGGGAAAAAACCAGTTCGGATTCTACGGCGGCAACATCACGCCGCCGGCCTCTGACGTGGAGTTCGCCGGCTTCATCAAGTCGTTCACTACCGCCATGATCTACCGATATGGGTTGGAGACCGTGCGATCGTGGCCGTTCGAGGTCTGGAACGAGCCCAATCTCTCCTTCTTCTGGACCGCAGACAAGCAGCGCTACTTCGAGATGTACAAGGCTGTGGCAACGGCCATCAAATCGGTCGATCCGCTCATCAAGGTCGGCGGCCCTGCAACCTCGAAAACCGCCTGGATCGGCGATTTCGGACAGTGGTGCGCGGCTAACAACGCGCCGGTCGATTTCTTCGCCACCCATGTCTATGCCGGCGACGACCAGGACGAGGTTTTCGGTAAGGGAAGTCCTCGCAGAAACATCAATGACGTCATCCCCGATGCCCTTGCCAATGCTCGGCGCACGATCGATGCCGGCCCCTTCTCCGGCAAGCCCATGTGGCTGTCCGAATGGTCGTCCGACAGCCCGGCCATGATTGCCCATGTGATCGCCAATAGCATGGTCCATTGTGCTGGCATGTCGCAGTGGACGCTCAGCGGCATGTACGAGGAACTCGGCGTCGACGACTATATGCTCAAGGAAGGCTCCATGGGCTGGAGCATGATGATCGACGGGATCGCCAAGCCTTCGTTCAACACCTACCGCCTGCTGCATCGTCTAGGGACACAACGTCTTGCGGCACAGGGCCCTGTATTGGCTTCAAAGGACAAGAACGGGCGGATTTCCATACTCGTGTGGAATCTTGCCGAAGTCGATCAGCCGGGCGGCATTCCGGGCATGACCTCCGAGCGCAAGATTTCCGGAGGCCCCAAGATGGTGACCCTGCAGCTCGATGGGTTGAGAGGCCGCAAGACCGCCGAAGTCCGCTTCGTGGATTGGGAACGAGGATCACCTATGCCGACCTGGCGGGCGATGGGCTCTCCCCGTTATCCTTCGCGCGCACAGATCGCACAGCTGCGCCAAGTATCTCGCCCGGTAGTGGAAACCCGCCGCCTGAACGCGGACGGCACGCTCACGCTCGAATTGCCTCCCGAAGGTCTCGCGCTCGTCGAGATCGCTTGAGTCATGCCGCCCGGCATCCACCCGCGAAGGGAAGCCGGGGGCGGCGCTTCCGCACACCTGTTCCACCTTGTTTCATCGTCAGACATCGTCGCTGCTTACAGGCCCGCTGCAAAGCAGTGCTTCGCTGACAGAGCCACACGCGCATTGAGGTTTTCAATTGGCGGTCTGACCACAACCGTAAGGTAAAAGCTATGGCGGGTACAATGGGCGCCAAGCCTCCGTTCGGCGCGGAATCGATGACTGACGTTGACGGTCGGCTCTACCGCCGCGTCGCCAGGACGCTGATCGGCGAACTGCAATCTGGCGTCTACGGTGTGGGCGACCGCATGCCGGCCGAACGCGACATCGCTATCACCATGGGCGTCAGCAGGCCGGTGGTGCGTGAGGCGATGCTGGCGATGGAAGTTCTGGGGCTTGTCGAGGCCCGGCTGGGTGCCGGCACGTTTGTGATCCGGCTGCCTCGCAAAGTGGACAGCGATCCAGAATTTACGATCTGCCCCTTCGAACTCATTGAGGCCCGGCTGCTCATCGAGGGGGAGAGCGCGGCGCTGGCCGCTCGCCATATCAGCGAAGAAGAAATCAAGCGGCTTGAAGAACTCGTCACAGCCATAACGTTGGAGAATGGCGGTGAGAATGCTGATATGGCCTTTCACATGGCGATCGCCAAAGCCAGCCAAAATGGTGCGATCGCCAGAACTGTCGAAGAGCTCTGGAACCTGCGGTTTACCTCGCCGGAATGCCGTCTGCTGCTTGAGCAGGCCCGGGCTGCCAATAGGAAGCCCGTCGTCGAGGAGCACCGCGCCATCCTGACAGCGCTGCGGCAGCGCGCTCCCCATGCCGCGCGGGAGGCCATGCACATGCACCTCAATGCAGTGCTTCAACATCTTTTGTTCGCCGTCGAGGAGGAAGCGGTCGCCGCTGCACGCCAGGCGGTTGCCGCCACGCGCGAAAGGTTTCTACGCTCCGCCCGGGACGCCTAGTAGCTTCTGTTCGGCGAACAGCGGGTCCCGGACGCGTTGTGTTCGGGCCCCGCCAGTATTCAGGCCGCCATTCCGCCGTCGAGAAGCAATGTGCTGCCAGTCATGAACATGGCCATGTCCGATGCGCAGAAGAGGATGGCCCGGGCGATGTCGTCGGCAACGCCGACCCGGCCCAGACGGCTGCTGCCGATACCGGGGATCGGGCACGCCTTGATGGTTTCCTCGTCCCAGTCGGCAATGAACATGGTCTTCTCAGTGAGCGAGAAGCCCGGTGCGACGCCGAGAACGCGGATGCCTTGCGCACCCAGTTCAATCGCCAACTGCTTCGTCAGTCCCACGACGCCGTGCTTCGAGCTGCAATAGGCCGCCTGGCCTTCGGAGATGCCACGGACACCTGCCAGCGAGGCGACATTGACAATGACGCCGCCCTGCCCGTTTGCGATCATCCGCCGCGCCGCTTCCTTCGCGCCGACGAAAGTCCCGCGCAAATTGATCGCAAGGACGTTATCGAACTCCTCGGCGTCAAGATCGAGCAGCGGAGAAAATGATGGGATGCCCGCATTGTTGACCCAGATATCCAGCTTTCCAAAGCGGCTCTCCGCCAGTTCCGCGGCGGCGGCGATTGACGCCACATCGCCCGCATCCAGCCGGGTCGAGGTCACGTCGCCCGCGTAGCATTCGACCAGTTCGTGCGCGGTTGCAGCGGCGGCGGCCTCATCGATATCGGCGATTAGAACGGCTGCCCCCGCCTCGGCAAGGCGCCGTGCTGCGGCCTTTCCTAGCCCCCAGGCGGCACCGGTGACGACCGCGCTCCGCCCTCGGAGCGAAATCAGTTGGTCTAGCGAGCGATCCGAAACGTCTGGTACTGGCATCACCATTTCTCCCTTTTGTCGATCCCGGAGGGCCGCATTGTTGCCCTGAGGCGATGCTGGCCGGATGTCCGGCTGGACCCTGCGCGATTGCATCGCGAATTCGAATCATGACGCTGGCCTGCGTATCCGGAGGCTGGACAGCTTTCAAGTTGTGCGCCACAATATCGCACAAACTGGCGAAACCGAAGATGTTGCCAGAGGCGCTGTAATGCTCCTTCCGAGCGCCTTAGACGGGAGAGAAGAAATGGTTTCCAATCGGGTTGTAGTCGTAACGGGCGGAGCATCGGGTATCGGCCTCGGCATCTCGCGGCTTTTCGCGCGCAAAGGTCATGCGGTGGCGATGCTTGATGTTCAGCACGAGGCCCTGGAACGTGAAAGTGAAGCACTGCGGGCACAAGGCGCCCGCGTTGTCGCGCGCCACGTCGACGTGTCTGATAGGGCAAGTATCGAAGCCGCTTATGCGGTGGTCCGAGAGGAACTCGGACCAATCGCGATCGTGGTTGCCAATGCCGGAATTTCCGAGGGTATCCCCTTTCAGGACGTGAGCGTCGAAACCTGGCAGCGGATGATCGACATCAACCTGACCGGCGTTTTCCATACGGTCCAGGCGGCCCTGCCCGATATGGTCGATGCCAACTGGGGCCGGATCATTACGATCTCGTCGCAGGCGGCGCAGTCCGGTGCAGCAGACCGCGCGCATTACTCGGCCGCGAAGGCGGGGGTAATCGGATTGACTCGTGCTCTTGCCCGCGAATTCGCCAGCCAGGGAATTACCGTCAACACCATCCCCCCATCGGTTGTCGCTACGCCCATGGCCGACGCCGGTATTGCAGCCGGGACGTTTCCTCCACTGAAAGTCATCTCCCAGCACATTCCGATCCCGCGCCCCGGCACCCCAGAAGACATCGCAGCGGCCTGCGAATACCTCGCGTCGGATGGTGCGAGCTACGTCACCGGCCAGGTGCTCGCCGTCAATGGCGGCATGTTCATCGGATAAGGTGGATCGTCGGCGAAGCACCAGGCCCGGCCAATCGTCTCGCCTGGTGTACATGCGGCGCTGCCGCCTCCTAATGCTTGGAAGCAAATGCAATGAGCACGCTATCAGAAGCCCGAAAGCTGCGCGTCGTGCAATGGGCTACCGGGACAGTCGGTACAGCCGCCATGCGCGCCGTGCTCAGCCATCCCGACATGGAACTCGTCGGAGTCAAGGTCTACTCGCCTGGCAAAGAGGGCAAGGATGCCGGTGAGCTATGTGGAATGCCGCAAACCGGGATCATCGCGGTTCGCGATCCAGCGTCCATAATGGCTCTGAGGCCGGACTGCGTGCTCTACATGCCTGAACACACCGATTACGGTGATGTCTGCGATCTGCTGGAAAACGGCATCAATATTTCGTCCACGCGAGCGGAATTCTTCCATCCCGACAGTATGGATCCCACCATTCGCGCAAGGATCGAGACGGCCTGCATCAAGGGTGGCGCAACCCTCCACAGCTCCGGCAGCAGCCCAGGCTTCATTACCGAAGCTCTTCCGATCACGCTTCTGTCGCTTGCACGTCGCCTTGACCTTCTCACGATTGATGAGTTCGCCAACTGCATCGACGGCTGCTCAGAGGAGATGCTGATCGGCATTATGGGCTTCGGCGAAACCCCTGACGCCTTCGCACAGCGCCCGTTCTACGAACGGGACGAGGTCTTCAACCACTCGTTACGCTCACTCGCGCAGGCGGTGGGTATCGATATTGAGCGGTTCGAGGTTTCTAGCGAGGTCGCCCTCGCGAAAGAGCCAGTCAAGCTTCACGTCAGCACCATTCCAGCCGGCTCGGTTGCGGGACAACGAATGGTCACCACCGGTTACCGCGGCGAAAAGCCGGTCGTGCGCTTTCGGTGTAATTGGTTCGTAACCGAGAAGCTCAATCCTTCCTGGGATCTTCGCGGAGACGGTTGGCGTGTCACGGTTGAAGGCGACACTCCGCTCGAGATCAGTATCGGCTTTCCCATCCCCCAAGTCGATCGGCAAGCCACGCTCCCAAATCTGACGGCACATCGGCCCGTCAACGCGATCCACAGCATCTGCGCGGCTCCGCCAGGGATCGCCACGACAGCGGCGTTGCCGCAAGTGATCACCCGCTTCAGCTAAATAGGCGCGCTCCAGTCTAGGCCGCGCGACAGCACCCCAAAAATGACCGCTTCCCGGAGAGAAACCAGACATGCCAGAAACCAAACGTGCGCATCAGCGCAGAACAAGGAAGCATGGCGCAAACCTAGCCATTGCGTTGGTCTGCTTCGGCGCAGGCGTTGTGCCATTTTCCCTCTCGTCGGCATCAGAGGCCGTTCCGCCGCCCCCGAAACCCGAGCGAGTCGCCATCTCGCCGCTTCCTTTGCCGCCAACTGCACCGTCCGAAGCTATCGGTGCCTGTTCAACAGCAGTCAATCCGCGAGGAACCGGCTGTATGACTGGCGCCGACGACGGCATCGTCGAAGGCCCCGCCTATATGGGCGATGCCAGGCACGTCCTGCTGACGGTGCAGCTCGCCGGGGCGCCGGCTGCGCCGGCGACCGGATTCGTTTACGATGGCCCACAAGTCATCGCCATCAAGACGGATGGGACCGTCTTTAGTAATGGCGACGCCTGGAAATGCATAACTTGCGGCGTGCCGGCACAAAACCGTCGGGACGCAAACCCCGCCGCCACCAACGAACACGGGCGCCGCGTCCCGCAGGGTGCCACCTGGCTGAGCCTGGACCATCCGCAGGCTTTCCCCGGCGATACAAAGATGATCGCGGGAACCAACGTCATCGACTGCGGCACGTACAAGCTGACCGACGACCGATGCACGCCCGAACGCATCCACATCTATCCGATCCGCTGGAATGCGACGGCGGATGGTTCGGGGCCCGGAGGATCGATGCGCGAACTACGGCTCAATCCCGATGGCCAGCATTTGATGTGGAGCCATATGAATGCGACGGGCCCCGACATCGATCAGCACGGTCTTATCGGAAAGATCAGGTTCAATCCAGCGCCGCGCAGCGGCCTCCCGCTCGCGCCTCGCTATGAGCTCGACGATGTCTGGGTACTGACAAATGCGGCCTTGCCCGACTTCGCCCCGTTTCGCGAAAATCCCGGAAAACCCGGTTACCTGATCCATAACCCTCCAAAAGGCGCGATCGGCGAAGCCAGAGGATGGACGCGTGACGGCAGGAATGCGGTCGGTATGGGTATGCCAGAATCAGGCAATGTGGACATGTTCATCACCAGCCTGCAATCCGGCATGTCGCACCGGCTGACATCGGCTCCTGGTTACGCTGATCCGATCCTGATGTCGCCCGATGACAAGTGGTTCGTGGTCCTCGATAACCGGACAGTCGATCGGCACATGTACTACGGCGCGATGAAAGGCATTCCGCCCCTGACAGATGAACTGACGCGGATGGTCATGCTCAGCGCTCGGTACGGGTACCGCAACGGCATGCGTCGCTTTTTCCAACCGATCCTGATCGATAGGTGGGGCGATCGAGGGGACTATCGCGGCCAGCAGCTCAATGCCGGAAACGGCGCACCCGGAAGCCCGAGTGATCCCAACTGGAACGCTCGTGCCGATCCAGCCTGGTCACCGGATGGGACGAATGTCGTGTATTGGCAAGCGATGGTCACCTCTCCCGATTGCGGGGCGGCCAATCCACTACCTTGCCCGGCCTCTCGCGAACCGGGCGGACGGCGTACTCGCCTGATGATGGCGCACCTACCTGAGCGTTCTCTATTAGCTCTTGGCCGCAAGGTTGAGCCGGTTAAAATCTCCGTGCCATGGGGCATCCGATACCGCGCCGGCGATCCGATGCCAAAGCGCTATCCTTCAGCTCCCGCTGGAAAATTCAAGATGGAGGGATGGAAAGGCGGGACGGCACAAGTTGAAATCCGCAAGACCGCGAATGGGCGCATTTCCTTCGTATCGGCAAAATACAGCGGATTTACGGACGATGGCACTCACATCATCAACGGGACCGAGAGCGCCGAACTCTTGATGCTGGATCGTCACCCCCGCATAGTCTGGCACTCCGATCTGCGTGCCAGCGGAGCTCAGTCCGGAACGAAAAAAACTTCTGAACCTGGCGGCTTCACCATTAGCCCACTTGGGGAGCCACTGGAAGGAGATCTCGTCACGACCATTGGGGCGACAACATACGAGAAACCCGCCCCGGGCACTTAAGCCACCCTCTCGGGCATTGGCCGGGGATCGAGGCGGAGATGCTTGTGCCCCCTGGCCAATACACGGATAAATCCCCGGTGGTGTCGATCGGCGCCGATAAGCATCTTAGGATTTGCGCAGCATCCCAAATGCACTTGCGGAGCATGCAGCCCTGCTTTCGGTGCAGTCCACAGCCGGTGACGGATAAAACTCCTTCATTCCCGCCTCAAAGCCGCCATGCTTGGACGAGAAAGTGATTATGAAAACATTCCCTTTGAAGAGTAATTGCTTGCATTTATCAGTAAATCTACTGCCGTAAAGGCGATTTCGATCGTGTATAACCAGTTGTCATCCCAGATGTCGGGACACGCCTCAGCGGTGAACTTGTCGAATAATTGAAGGACAGCCCATGGTCACTACCGAAGTCCGAGATGGCCAGCCGGTCCTGCGATTTTGGTGCAACTGGTTCGTCGCTCAGGATCTCGACCAGCCGTGGGAAAATGCGGTCGGATGGGTGGCAGGTCACCATGGCGAGCGACACGCCGCTCGAGATCAGCATCGGCTTCCCGGTCCGGCCCGCAAAGCGGCAATCGAACCTGCCCTATCTGGTCGCGCACCGCACGGTCGGCGCGGCCCCCTACATCTGCGCGCACGGCCGGGCATGCCAATCACCGCCGACCTGCCGCAGATCTTAACGCGACTGAGCTGAGCGCAGACGCCGGGCGGCACTCTTTCCCGAGGGAGCAGACATTTGGACGACATTCCCACCGCCGTCGTGACGGGCGCCAGTTCCGGGTTAGGCAAGGCTGCCGCGACCGAACTGGCCCGGAAGGGCTACCGGATTATCGGCACCGGGCGCGATCCCGGCCGCACTGCTGATGCCGAACCGGAAATCAGGCGCAACGCTGGCCCTGGTGCTCGTGTAGACCTGATCTGTGCGGACTTCTCGCTCATGCGAGTAAACTAGCGATATGGCGGACCGCATTCTCTTCATGACGGGCAGGATAGACCTGCTTCTCAACAATGCGGGGGGCATGTGGGATCGGGCGCAATTGACGGACGAGGGTCTGGAAGCAGGATTTGCTGCCAATCATCTCGCGCACTTCCTATTGACCTCGCGCCTCATGCCGCTTCTGGAGCGCACCGCAGCAAGGGCACCGGCGGGGTAGGTGCGGATCGTCGTCACCTCCTCGGGTGCGAGCGAGGCAGCGCCGCCGATCAACTTCGAGAACATACAGGGTCTATCGACGTTTTCTACTGGCCTTGCCTAATGCATAGCCAAGCTCGCAAACGTGATGCACGCACCCGAACTGGCGACGCGGCTCGCTAACAAGGGTATCGCCGTGCACATCGCAGCACCGGGACCGCTAGCTTCGCGCCTCTTCGAAAACGCTTCGCAGGAAATCCGGGACCATGTCCGCGACATGACAGTCCAAGGCATCCAGAATGAGAAATCTTCCGGTCCGCACCTGGGAGCGTAAAATTGTGCTGAACGACCGACAAGGGTCGACGACAGGCCGGGGCAGCGACGCGCCCAATCAAGCCGCTCGACTGGGAAACGAGCGAACCTAGCCC
>NZ_JABXWS010000083.1:0-71453 GCF_015594425.1 Novosphingobium sp. HR1a | reverse complement strand
CCGCGCGGCTCCGCAGCGAAAAGTTCCAGTATTTGGATGCCCTTCTCCAGCGCAGGCGCAGAATAGGCCCGCTTGCTGCCGGAGGTGCTGTCGTCGTCGTCTTTCTGGGCCATGTCAGTGCGGATAATGGAGCGTACAGGCGCGCGCAACTCGCTTGAAGAACATACACGTCTTCACCCCAGGAGAATAAAACGATCGGCCGCAGCGAGGGTGCGGCTGCGGCCGACAGGGGGAGTAGCCGGATCAGAATTTGATGCGAGCACCTGCGGTAAAGCGTCGACCGAAATCGTACTCGCTGAGCAGCACACCCTGCAGCGTCTCACGCTTGAGCGTGGCGCCGGTGACGTTGCTGGCGTTGAAGGTGAGCGACAGGAACTCGGTAACATCGTAGTTCGCAGAGATGTCGAGTTGCCCGTAGGGCTTCTGACGATCGCCGTCGCCGAACGTCCCCGCCACACTGTTTACTGCCGCGCTGCGATACGAATAATTGGCTCGGACGCCGAAGCCCGCCTTCTCATAGTATGCGCCGAGGTTGTAGCTGCGCTTGGACACCCCCGGGATCGGCACTTTCGGTCCGCCGGCGGTTGTCGCCACGTCGCTGACGTCGAGCAGCGTGAGGTTCGAAGTGACGCCCAGACCGTCAAAAGGCGAAGGCAGCATGTCTAGCGGCACCTGGGCGTTGAGCTCAACCCCCTTGATCTTGCCGCCCTCGCCGTTGTCCGGACGGAAGGTGCGGAAGTCCATTGTCACGGTGCCCGTCAGCGTGGACTTGATCGTACGCGTCTCCACCGATGTGGTGTCAACGATGAAGTTCTTGACGTCCTTATAGAATACCGCAGCCGAGAGCAGGCCTGTCTTGCCGAAGTAGTATTCGAGCGAGAGGTCGGCCTGATCGGCAAGATAAGGCTTGAGAAACGGGTTCTGCGTGGTGATCGTGCGCACGTTGGCGTTGATCGCCACCGAGGGCGAGAGACGGTTGAGATCGGGCCGGGTCATCGCCCGGGCGAGGCCCACGCGTACGATCAGGTTTTCGGTCGCACTGAAGCGCAGGTTAAAGCTGGGCAGCCAGTTCGAATACGCGTTCTTAAATGCGATCGGGCCGCTGCTCGGCACGATCAGAGTGATGCTGTCGTTCTGGAGTTCGGCGTTGGCAATATCTGCGCCGAAGCCGTCCGAAGTCACCCGTGTGCGTACGTAACGCAGGCCGATATTGCCCGAGAGGCGATCATCGGCGGTTGCGAAATCGGCACGGGCATAGCCGGCCAGCACCTTCTCGCCCACCGTGAACTGATTGGTGCGATCAATGGTGAGCGTACCTTTGGCCAGCACATCATCAAGACTGACGTTGGCGAAAAGCTTCGAATAGTCGGGCACCAGGAAGACGCCAAGGCCATCGCCAATGAAGCGTGAATAATCGACGACCTTGAGCAGGTCCGCAGCCGAAATCGCACCGCCCTCCACACCGGGAAGGTACGGTGTGCCGTAGATCTCCGAAAGCACCTGCGGGCTAACGAAATAGCGCGGACGGGCCCCGAACTCGATCTCGTCCTCGCCATAGTAGCCGCCCACCTTGACCGAACGGATGAATCCACCGTCGAAATCGTACTTGAGGTCGAGGCGGCCGCTCTTGTTTGTCTCGGTCGTCTTCTGGCCTCGAATGGCAGAAAAGCTGCGGAAATAGAACGTGCTGGGATCGAGCGGATCGTAACCGCGAGTATATTCGATGTCCGGAACTCCGCCCAGATCACCGCCGATGTCATAGGACGCCGAAGCGCGCGAGATCGGCGCGAACGAATTGCGATCGGAAACGTTGCGCACCGATCGGCCATATGTCGCCTCGCCCGAGACTGTCAGGCGATCGAAGGTGACCTCGCCGCCCACTGCGAAGTTCAACGTGCGGTCTTTCGTCACCCAGTCGAGATTGTTGGACTGGTGATCCACCCCGTCCGCATCGAGGAAGGTGAGCAGGTTGTTCTCACCCACTGTGCTGCCACGGACAGCGCCGGTCGGGCCGCCGATGTTGGTCCAGCGCAACTGATGCTCGAAGCGGTTGAAGCCATCGGTGAACCAGGTGGCGAGACCGTCGGCATAGAGGTTCACGTTGTCGGCAGGCTTCCACTGCAACCCGCCAACCACCGCCTTGCGCTCGAAATCGCCCTCGTCGGAAACGAAGGTCGTCGCATGATCGAAGCCATAGGCTGTGTCGGAGCGCGTACCGTCAAGGTTGTAGTCATAGCCGCCGCTGGCGTTTTCTTTGCGCTGCTCGATGCCGTAGCCGGTGAAGCCCGCCTGAATGACCTTGCGCTTCTCGTAGTTCACGCCAAGGTTCACGCCGAAGCTGCCATCGCCGAACACGCGGTTGACGAAGGCCGATACATGGGGCGTCATCTTCTTCGGGTTCGTCTCGTAAAGCCCTTCGGCCACCACGGTGACGATGTTCTTGCCCACATCCGCCGGACGGTTGATCTTGACGTTCACCGTTGCCGAAAGGCCGCCGTCGATCATGTCGGCGGTGGGGGTCTTGCTGACTTCTACGGTGCTGACGAAGTCCGTGGGCATCGAGGTGAACGAGAACCCGCGCGTGCCGTTGGGCGATGTCAGCACGCGCCCATTGTAGAGCGTGCGCGTGAAGTTCTCTGACAGGCCGCGCACGCTGACGCCGCTGCCTTCGCCCTTATTGCGGGTAATCTGCACGCCGGTCACGCGCTGGAGCGATTCCGCCAAGTTGCGATCGGGAAACTTGCCGATGTCCTCCGCCGAGATCGCTTCCACCAGGTTGGGCGCGGCGCGCTTGATATTCGCAGCGTCCTCCAGGCTTCGGCGAATGCCGGTTACGATGATTTCCTGTTCAGTAGCGCTATCATTCTTTGGTACAGAGACGCTCCCGCGCTGCACGGCGTCCTGCGCGAAAGCGGGAGCACCGGCGCCTACTGATAGCAGCGCGATCAACGATACAGTCGGATGCAGATACCTCATTGTTCTTCCTCTCCTTTGCCGCCCCCGATCTTTCGCGAGGGCCGGCCGACTTCGTTCGGGTTACGTAGTGGCGACGACGCGCTGGCGCTGTTCGCCCAGCCCTTCGATGCCGAGGCGAATTTCATTGCCAGGCTGCAAATAGCGTGGCGGCTTCAGGCCAAGGCCAACGCCGGCGGGCGTGCCGGTGGAGATCACGTCGCCCGGCTGCAGGCTCATGAACTTCGACAAGTGCGCGATGATCTGAGGCACGGTGAAGATCATGTCCGCCGTAGTGCCGTCCTGATGCCGTTCTCCGTCGACTTCAAGCCAAAGGCGCGCGTTGGCGATGTCAGGCACTTCGTCGGCGGTGACGAGCCAGGGCCCGGTAGGTCCAAACGTGTCGCACCCCTTGCCCTTGTCCCAGGTGCCGCCGCGATCGAACTGAAAACTACGCTCGCTGACATCGTGGACCACGCAGTATCCCGCGACATGATCGAGCGCGTCGGCTTCCTGGATATAGGCGCCGGCCTTGCCGATCACGACGCCCAGTTCCACTTCCCAGTCGAGCCGGTCCGAACCGCGCGGCTGCACTACGTCGTCATTGGGGCCGCAGACTGCGCTGGTCCACTTGTTGAATACCACCGGCTCGGCCGGGATCGCCATGCCGCTTTCGGCCGCGTGGTCGCGGTAATTCAGGCCTATGCACACGAACTTGCCGATCCGGCCGACGCAGGCGGCAAGGCGCACCTCCCCCTCGACCACCGGCAGGCTGGTGATGTCGAGCGCGCGCACCCGGGCGAGACCTTCGGCGGTCAGCACCTCGCCCGCGATATCGTCGACATGGGCGGAGAGATCGCGAATACGGCCTTCCGCGTCTAGCACGCCAGGGCGTTCCTGCCCTGCAGCGCCGAACCTGAGCAACTTCACGTCCTAACCTCCTTCATAGCACCACCAGCGCCTTGATGACGCCGGAATCCGGCTCCATTAGCCGTCCGATCGCTGCGGGAACCTCGGCGAAGGGCAGCGTGTGGCTGACCACAGCCCCCAGCGGAAAAGCCCGGGCGCGCAAGACTTCGATCACGTCCGCAAAATCCTGGTGCGTCGCGTTGCGACTGCCGATCAGGCTCATTTCGCGCTTGTGGAATTCAGGGTCGCTGAAGCGGATGTCGGCGGTCACGATCGACACCAGCACATAGCGTCCGCCATGCGCGACATAGGCAAAGCCAGCCTCGATAGCCGGGGCATTGCCGGTTGCGTCGAACACGCAGTCGAAGAATTCGCCATTGGTCAGGGCCGCTAGACGCTCCGCCGTGTCCGCGCCCAGTGCCTCGCCGTGATGCGCGCCTAGCTTATCCACGCAGAGGGCCACGCGGCTTTCATTGCCATCCAGCACGGTCACATCCGCCCCACCACGCGCGGCGAAGAAGGCGGTCGCCATACCTATCGGGCCCGCGCCCACCACCAGCACTCGTTCGCCGACCTGCAATACCGCGCGGCGCACCGCGTGGCGGCCGATCGATAGAAATTCGACCATCGCGATATCGTCGAGCGAAAGCCCTTCGGCATCGATCAGATAGCGCTCATCGATGGCGAGGTATTCGGCGAGGCCGCCATCCTTGTGAACACCCAGCACGCTCATCGCCGCACAGCAGTTGGGCTTGCCGCCCCGGCAGGCGATGCAGGCGCCGCAGGAGTGATAGGGCATGATGCACACGCGCAACCCGGGCTGCCACTCGCTGCCCACGCCCGCCGAAACGATCTCGGCGGCAAGCTCGTGGCCCGGTACGCGCGGGTACGAAAGGTAGGGCTGAGTGCCGCGCACGATGTGATAGTCGGTGCCGCAGATGCCCACACGGCGAATGCGAACCAGCGCTTCGCCCGCGGCCGGAACCGGCATGGCGCACGTATCGAGTATCAGTCGGCCAGGCTCGACGCAGCTGATTCTATTAATGCTTGGCAAGAAGCCTCTCCATGCTTCGTCGACCCTGGCGGGCGTTACGAACGATATACCGCTAACATTATCACCAGTGCAATCTGATTTTGCATATAGAATTACGTTTTGAGAGAAATTAGTGATTCCTGGCGCGGTGAAGCACCTGCTCCCGAAGACGTAAGATCGTCAGCGGCCTTGCGAACTCGGGAAAGTAGCGGAAAGGAGAATCCTGCAAGCAGTTGCGGGCAACTGGCGCTTGAGGCCGACCAGCTTGAATTCGCGAACCGATGTTCCCGGCCCAAGCGAAGATTGATCGCAGCCAGCGATACCGGATCAAATCCGCGACGACGTATGCTTAGATTTCCGGCGTCCAGTCACCGAACATGCCGCTACGGGAGAACGCCCGCGCTCCCTCCTCCGTCAGCATGATCCCCCGACGAGGGCCCAGGGCACCGGGGCCGCTGTTCGCATATTCACGAAAGCGCGCATGCTCGGGCTCGAACCACTGGCGCGGCGTGCCGAACCACATGCGGGTCCAGCCTGTCGGCGCGATGTGGCGGCCCATGGCGCAGCGCAGGAACGCCGCCATGCCCACCGAGTTCATGTCCGGCTCGGAACCCGTTTCAGTCCGCCGCAACGCACGCCACGGACGTCCCAGGAACACGCTACACTCCGGCACCCCGACTTCTGCTACCAGCGTGCACTGGTCGAAGACGAGGCCCGCCGGCCGGCTCAGCATGGTACTGGGAGCGGCGATATAGCCTTCCACCGGCACGATGCGCGGGCGCGATACGATCGTGCAATTCTCGAAACGCGCAGTCGCACCGCCAAAGATGAAATCGTAGCTGCCGGCGATACGGCAATCGGCGAACAGGGCGCGCCCGCCTGCGCAGAACAGCGTATCTTGATGGCTCGCGAGGCCGCATCGCAGGATGGTCGCGCAATCAGCGGCATTGCCCAGCGTCAGCGCAATGGCCTGCTGGCTGCCGCCCTCGTCGGCCTTCAGACCATCCGGCTTTCGCATCTCGCTCCAGGCATCGAAGGCGTTCTCGATGCTGAGGTCCTGCGCATGGAAGCCCGGCGCGCGCACATTGAGCACGGCACTACGGAACGTGCCATAGGGCTTGCCGTCCGGCGCGATGGCCCCGGCATAAGCGCCCGCGCGCAGGAAAGTTCGCTCCTGCCCTTCGCCGAACAAGCGCAGGTTCGGCCGCTCCACAATGGTCTGCCCCCAATGCTCGCCTGCCAGGACCCGCACGTTCGCCGGCGTGCTCACCCGGCCCAGTTCGCTGTCGAGAAATGCGCGCAAGGTGGGGAAGCGGGGCATGACGTCCGTGCCGCCCGGACCAATCACCGCATCGAAAGGGGGGGCGGCGCGCGCCGGGACGCGCGCCAGCGCTAACCCGCCCAGCCCTAGCGCAAATGTGCGGCGCGTAAGGTGCATGGACGCTACTTAGCCCAGCAGGCGGTCGAGGTGGGTATAGCCGCCATCGGGGAAGATCCATTGCCCGGTGGTGTGACTCGACCGTGTGGAAAGCAGGAACAGCACCGTATCCGCAATCTCCCGGTCGGTCGTCATCCGCCGACCCAGCGGAATGCGCCGGTTGATTTCGGTCAGCTTGGCTTGAGGGTCATCGAAACTCTCGATCCAGCGTGCGTAGAGCGGCGTCATCACTTCCGCAGGTAAAACTGCATTGACACGAACGCCATCTCCCACCAGTGCCGCCGCCCATTCGCGCGTCAACCCCAACTGCGCCGCCTTGGACGCGACATAACCGCTGGTGTTGCCCTGCCCCGTCACTGCCGTCTTGGAGGAAATGTTGACGATTGCTCCCTTGCTAGCGCGCAGATGCGGCAGGCAGTGGTGCGCCATGCCGTAGTAATGCGCGAGATTGGACTGGACTGACGCCATGAACGCTTCGGTCCCCGCCTCCAGATCGACACCATCGTTGGTCCCCGCATTGTTAACGAGCCCGTGGATACCACCTGCCCTAGTCGCAATCTGCGCGACCGCCCCGCGGCAGGCGTCGTCATCGGTGACGTCAACCTGCGCGAAGATCGTCGCGGGCTGAGTTGCGCGGATTTCCGCCTCGAACTCGGCCTTCAGCGCGCTGCGTCCGAGGATCGCGGGAATCGCCCCTTCGCGTGCAAGCCCCAGCGACACCGCACCGCCGATCCCCGCGCCACCACCAGTCACGACGACGACTTTTCCTTTGAGTTCCAGGTCCATCAGGCCACCCGATACTGTGCTATGGATTGCGGCTTCATCTCGATCGAAAAACCAGGGCGCGTCGGCGGCATGTAAGCCGCGTCACGGATCACGCAGGGGTCGATGAAGTGCTCGTGCAGATGGTCGACAAATTCGATCACGCGGTCCTCCATCGTGCCAGAGAAGCACAGGTAATCGATCATCGACAAGTGCTGTACGTATTCGCACAGGCCCACTCCGCCGGCATGGGGGCACACCGGCAACCTGTGCTTCGCCGCCATCAGCAACACCGCGAGAATCTCGTTGACGCCGCCGATGCGGCAACTGTCGATCTGCACCACATCGATCGCGCCGCGCATGATGAACTGCTTGAACAGCACTCGGTTCTGGCACATCTCGCCGGTGGCGACGCGGATCGGGTGAATCGCCTCTCGGATGGCGCGGTGCGCCTCCACGTCGTCGGGGCTGGTCGGCTCCTCGATGAACCAAGGCTCGGCGAAGGCGAGTGCCTTGATCCATTCTATCGCCTGCCCTGTCTCCCATATCTGGTTGGCGTCGATCATCAAACGACAGTCCGGCCCGACTGCCTCGCGCGCGATGCGCAGGCGGCGGATGTCATCCTCCAGATCGCGGCCGACCTTGAGCTTGACGTGGCGGAATCCCGCCTCGACCGCCTCGGTGGCCAGCCGGCGCAGTTTCTCGTCCGAATAGCCGAGCCATCCGGCGGAGGTGGTGTAGCAGGGGTAGCCGGACGCGGTCAGCCGCTCCACGCGCTCAGCCTTGCCTGCGACGCGGGCGGTGAGCAGGTCCAGCGCTTCCTCGGGTGTGATGCAGTCGGTGATGTAGCGAAAATCGATGCAGCGCACGATCTCCTCGGGACTCATGTCGGCAATGAGCTGCCAGACCGGCTTGCCCTCGACTTTGGCCCAAAGGTCCCACACGGCGTTGACGACGGCACCCGTCGCCAGATGCATCGCGCCCTTGTCCGGGCCGATCCAGCGCAACTGACTGTCTCCGGTGATATAGCGCCAGAAGCGGCCCGGATCCGCGCGCACCCAGTCCAAGTCGAGGCCGACCACCAGCGGGCGCAGCGCCTCGATCGCGGCGACGCAGATCTCGTTGCCGCGCCCGATCGTGAAGGTCAGGCCGTGGCCCTCCAGCCCGTCGTCAGTTTCGAGGATCACATAGGCGGCGGAATAGTCCGGGTCGGGGTTCATTGCATCCGAGCCGTCCAGAGACTGGCTGGTGGGAAAGCGGATATCCGCCGTGCGAAGGCCGGTGATGCGTGTCATTCGACCGTCCACCCCCCGTCGATAACGGCCGTCGTGCCGGTGGTGAAGGCGCTTTCATCCGACGCGAGATAGAGCGCGAGCGCCGCGATCTCGTCCGGCTGGCCAAGACGGCCGAGCGGCTGGCGCGCGGAGAATGCGGCATGGGTCGCCTCGAAACTCTCGCCGGTCGCCTCGGCCTGCGCCTGCATCCGCGCGCGCAACGACGGGCTTTCTACGGTGCCGGGGCAGATGGCGTTGCAGCGCACGCCGTCAGAGACGAAATCCGCCGCGACGGATTTGGTTAACCCGATCACGGCAGCCTTGCTGGCGCCGTAGGCGAAGCGGTTGCGCACGCCGATGATCGACGACGCGACCGAAGAGACGTTCACGATCGAGCCCGCGCGCCGCTCCACCATCGCCGGCAGGTACGCCTTGATGAGCCGGAACATCGCGGTTGCGTTGAGGTCCAGCGAGGTGGACCACTGAACATCCGTGCAATCGAGCAGGGTGCCTGGGAAGACGATGCCGGCGCAGTTCACCAGGACCTCAGCCTCCCCGGTCGCCCCGGCCAGCGCGGCAGCGGCCTGCGGATCGGTGAGATCCGCAATATGCGGGGTCACGCCCTTGAGCGTGGCGAGCCCTTGCGCATCTCGGTCCACCGCGTGGACCGTCGCGCCCTCGGCGACGAAGCGCTCGGCGATGGCGCGGCCAATCCCGGCGGCGGCGGCTGTCACCACGGCCTTTTTTCCGGCGAGTCTCATGCTGGCTCCTTTAAGCAGTACGAAGGTCCAGGCCGGTCAGGACGACCGCCTTGCCCGGCTTGAAATCGATGGTGCGGCGCACGTCCCCGCAGCGGACCTCGTGACTGCCGCCAATGGCCGAGACGACACGCGCCTGCGCCAGCACGCCGCGCTTCCAAGAAAGATCGACCATGCAGGCCCCGCGCGCACGCAGCCCCCGGATCGACCCTGTCGGCCAGGCCGAAGGGAGCGCCGGAAGCAGGTGGATTTTGGCGCCGACGCTTTGCATCAGCATTTCCGTGATGCCGGAGGTGCCGCCGAAATTACCGTCGATCTGGAACGGCGGGTGCGCGTCGAACATGTTCGGATAAGTCCGCTCCGGCCCCAACAGGAAGCGCAGGATGGAATGCGCATGGTCGCCGTCGCGCAGGCGCGCCCACAGGTTGATGCGCCAGGCCGTGGCCCAGCCGGTTGCCTTGTCGCCGCGGATCTCCAGCGACTTCTTCACCGCTGCCGCGAGTTCAGGTGTATCGTCCAGGTTGATCTGCGCATCGGGAAACAGACCGAAAAGGTGCGAGACGTGGCGGTGATGCAGGTCCTTCGCGCCCGCGTCCCAATCATCCTTCCATTCCATCAGTTGGCCCTGCGAGCCCACGCGGTTGGGGATCAGCTTGCCCTTCAACGCATCTACCTCGGCCACGAATGCCGCGTCCGTTTTCAGCACACCCGCCGCCTGGGCTGTCACCGTGAACAGAGCGCGCAGGATCTGCATGTCCATCGTCGGCCCCGCGCAGAGCGATCCTTCGCCATGCCCGTGGTTGTTCTCGGGCGAAAGCGAGGGGTTGGTGACCATCCAGCCGGTCTTGGGGTCCTTCACCAGCGTATCGAGGAAGAACTCGCAGGCGCCCTTCAGGATCGGATAGACGCTGGCGAGGTACTGGGCGTCGCGGCCATAGTCGTAGCGGTCCCACAAATGCAGGCACAGCCACGCCCCGCCCATCGGCCACAGGCCAAACTGCGGGCCGTCGATCGGGCCGGTGGCACGCCACAGGTCGGTGTTGTGATGACACACCCAGCCCCGCGCGCCGTACATGTCGCGCGCCATGCGTGCGCCGGTGACGGCAATGTCGCGGACCAACGCGATCAGCGGCTCGGTCATCTCGGGCATCGCGGTCGGCTCGGCCGGCCAATAGTTCATCTGGGTATTGATGTTGATCGTATACTTCGATCCCCAGGGCGGATTGACGCTGTCGTTCCAGATGCCTTGCAGGTTCGCCGGCTGCGATCCCGGCCGCGAAGACGTAATGAGCAGGTAGCGCCCGTACCGGAAATAGAGCGCCGCCAGCGCCGGATCATTGGCCCTTTCGGACTGGCCGATGCGCTCGTCGGTCGGCTTGTCCGTCTCGGCATTGCGGCCGAGGTCGATCGAGACGCGGCGATAGATCGCGCGGTGATCCTCGGCCGTCCTGTCAGCGATGGCGCGGAAGGTCTTACGCGCGGCGGCCGCGATCTGCACGCTCGTGATCGCCTCAGGATCGCCGCTGACGTCAGTATAGTTGCGATAGCTGGTGGCCATGGCAATCAGGATCGTCGCCTCAGTGCCGCCGCGTATCGACAGACTGTCGGCCGTCGAGGAAACCGTGCCGCCGCCGTTGATCACCTTTACGCGGCCCTGAAACTTAAGCGCGCCGGCAATGCCGTGCTGGGTGTTGTTGATGCCTTCGAGCAGCAGCACATCACCGGGGAGCGAGCGCACGGTGTGCTTCGTCTGCGGCACGTCCATCTTCAGATCGAACGCCAGCTTGCCCGGCTTCGATGCCTTCAGCTGCACCGCGATCACCTGCTCCGACGGGGAAGCGACGACGCTGCGTTCATAGTCGACCCCGTCCACGGT
Organism: Novosphingobium sp. HR1a; assembly: GCF_015594425.1. Lineage (NCBI taxonomy): Bacteria > Pseudomonadati > Pseudomonadota > Alphaproteobacteria > Sphingomonadales > Sphingomonadaceae > Novosphingobium > Novosphingobium sp. HR1a. The sequence continues at coordinate 60,451 of NZ_JABXWS010000083.1, read as the reverse complement.
GAAGCGGGTGGTGTGGCGCGCGGCGTCGATATCCAGCTGGCGGCGATAGCTACCCTTGGCCGGTTCGCTCAGACCGGGGAAGGACAGCAGCAGGTTGCCAAGCACCTGGTACGACATCTGCCGCACCGGCACTGCCATCAACTTTTCCTTGGCGATCGCCTGAGCCTCGTCATAGCGACCCTCGAAGATCAGCTTCCGTACTTGCGGTAGCGCGGCTTTCGCGTCGGGGTTGACGGGGTGATAGGGCCCCCCGCCCCACAGGGTGTCCTCGTTCAGCTGCAGCCGCTCCTCAGCCACGCCCCCGAAGACCATCGCGCCGATGCGGCCGTTGCCCACGGGCAGTGCCTCCGTCCATTCCTTCGCGGGCTGGCGATACCAGAGCATGTCGTCGCCGGGCGCATCTCGGACGCCCGCCGTAGCGGCTTCGGCACCGGGAGCGCCGAGCAACGACAGCGCCGCGACAGTGGAGCCGCCCGCGACCAGTTCACGGCGGGAAACGGCGAAATCTTCAAGGTTCACTGTACTGTCTCTCCCTCTGCCTGCGCTTCGATGCGCGCATAGGCACGCCGCGCGTTGCCACCCATGATCGCCGCGCGCTCGACCGGGCCGAGCGGGGCAAGCAGCCGTTCGACCAGTGCCAGCACGCGCGCGTATGGCGCCGCGAGCCCGCAAACCGGCCAGTCCGAACCGTAGATCAGTCGCTCCGGCCCAAAGCAGTCGAGCAGGTGCGCCATATACGGTGCGATTTCGTCTTCTCGCCAGATTGCCGGGTCCGCCTCGGTGACGAGGCCGGACAGCTTGCAATAGACTGGATAGGCACGCGCGACGGCGGCGATGCGCCCCGCCCATGGCTCCCACTCGCCCTTCGCGATGACAGGCTTGGCGCCGTGGTCGACCACGATCGCGCCCGCCGTCCCCGCGCGAATCCCGACTGCGTCGAGGAAGGCCGGCACATGTTCAAGCTGAGGTGCACGGACGAGCAGGTCGTAGGTAAGGCCGCGCTCCAGCACTGCGCGCACGCCGCGCTGGAATGCCGGATCTAGAAGAAAGCGCGGATCGGGCTCATCCTGAACGACATGACGAAAGCCGATTAGCCGCACCTGGCGCGACCATTCCTCTATACGCGCGGCAACGTCCCCGGCGCGCAGGTCGATCCAGCCGATCACACCAGCAATCCACGGACTGGCTGCTGCGAGATCGAGAAGCCAGCGCGTCTCCTCCTCCGTCTGCCGGGCTTGGACCGCTATGCTATGGACGATGCCTGCTGCGTCCAGGTGCACACGCAGGTCCGCAGGATCATGATCGCGCGCCAGAATCGAGCCCTGCTCTATCCACTCGAATTGTGCCGCGTCGTAGCGCCAGAAATGCTGGTGCGCGTCGATCCATCCTTCCATTTTCCCACCGCTCCCGCGTTACTATCGTATTTGACAGTATGTTCTATATGTGAAAGTTAGCGCTATATTGAAATTGGCGCAAGGCGGAAATGACGCCGCGCGCGCCACGGCCATTGTCTTCGCAAGCGCATCTCGACAGGATGTGCACGGGGCGGGAGAGGAAACATATGGGTATCAGCATGCCGCCCGCAGAGGCGACGGGGCTGCCGACCGGGAAAATCGAAACCGATGACACGCAGGAGCGCAAGGTCCACTTCGTGACTCCGGGCTTTCGCGCCGGGTTTGTGCTGGTCACCGCCATGTTCTTTACCTGGGCGCTGGCGAACAACCTCAACGACATCCTGATCCGGCAATTCCAGAAGGCGCTGGCGCTGTCCCGCGCCGAAGCCGGGTTCATCCAGTTCGTGTTCTATCTCGCCTACTTTCTCTGGGCGATCCCGGCCGGGCTGATGCTGCGCCGTTTCGGCTATCGTGCGGGCCTGCTGCTCGGCCTGGCGCTATACGCGGCAGGTGCGTTGCTGTTCTATCCGGCAGCGGAGGTCCATCGCTACTGGGCGTTCCTCCTCGCCCTGTTCGTGCTGGCATCGGGCGCCGCATTCCTGGAGACGGCCGCGAACCCCTTCATCGCGCGCTTCGGCGATCCGTCGCGCGCGTCGCAGCGCCTCACGTTAGCGCAGGCGTTCAACGGTCTCGGCGCGGTCGTCGCTCCCACTATCGGCGGCATCTTTATCTTTTCGGGAGTCGAGCACAGCGCGCAGGACATCGCGACGATGTCCGAGGCGCAACTGCAGACTTACCGCGCATCCGAAGCAGCCATGGTCCAGGGGCCGTACCTTGCCCTCGCGGTGTTCGTCGTCATGCTGGCGATCGCCATCGCGCGGGTACGGCTGCCCGCCATCCCTCGCAGTGCGGACCAGACGACCGGCACCCTGCGCGCCGCCTTGCGGAACCGACAACTGGTGGGCGCTGTGATCGCGCAGTTCTTTTACGTCGGCGCGCAGGTCTGCGTGTGGAGCTACTTCGTCGACTTCGTGAAACATCTCATGCCCGCAACGCCCGAGAAGACCGCCGCCTACCTGCTTTCGGGCAGTCTGCTGCTGTTCATGACCGGACGCTTCGCAGGCGCCGCGCTCATGCACCGCATTCGACCAACCCGCCTGCTTGCGATCTTCGCCATCGCCAATGTCATCCTGGTCGCGCTGGCCATGACATTGGCCGGCAACGCTGCAGTGGCAATGCTGGCGCTCACCAGCTTCTTCATGTCGATCATGTTCCCCACTATCTTCGCGCTGGGCATCCGCGACCTTGGCGAAGGCACAGCGCTGGGTTCCTCTCTTATCATCATGGCTATCATCGGCGGCGCGGTGTTCCCGCCGCTGATGGGTCTATTAAGCGAGCGGACTGACTTGCAAGCGGCGCTCTTCCTTCCCCTCGCCTGCTTCGCAATCGTCGGCGCGTTCGCCAACATCGCGAAGGACTAGGTAGCTCAACATGTACACACCCAAGGCCCCGTAATGATCACCGCCTCGATCCCCGACTTTCGCGAAGCCGCACGCCGCACGCTGCCGCGCTTCCTGTTCGAATACATCGACGGCGGCTCCTATGCCGAGGCGACGCTGCGCCGCAACGTCTCCGACCTTGCCGAACTCGCCCTGCGCCAGCGCGTGCTGCGCGACGTCTCGGCGCTGGACCTGTCGACGCAGCTGTTCGGCCAGAAGCTGGCCCTGCCCCTTGCATTGGCGCCGATCGGGCTGGCCGGCCTCTATGCCCGGCGCGGCGAGACGCAGGCGGTGCGGGCGGCGCAGAACGCCGGCGTTCCCTTCACGCTCTCCACGGTGGGCGCCTGCACCATCGGCGAAGTCGCCAGGGCTGCGGATCGCCCGTTCTGGTTCCAGCTCTACATGATCCGCGACCGCGCCTTCATGAAGGACCTGCTGGCGCAGGCGGTCGAGGCCGGCTGCTCCACCCTCGTCTTCACCGTCGACATGCCGGTCCCCGGCAGCCGCTATCGCGATTACCACACCGGCCTTGCCGGGTCCGGCGGCATCAAGGGCGCGCTATGGCGCTTCGCGCAGGCCGCCGCCCGGCCCGGCTGGGCATGGGACGTCGGCATCAACGGACGCCCGCACACGCTCGGCAACGTCGCCCCGGTGCTACAGGGCAGGACCGGGATCGAGGACTTCTTCGCCTGGATGCGAAACAACTTCGACCCCTCGATCAACTGGCGCGATCTCGATTTCATTCGCTCCGAATGGAAGGGGCCGCTGATCATCAAGGGTATTCTCGACCCGGACGACGCGCGCGAAGCCGCAGAGCTGGGCGCGGACGGCATCGTCGTCTCCAACCACGGCGGGCGGCAGCTCGACGGCGTGCTTTCCAACGCCCGCGCCCTGCCCCCGATCGTCGATGCGGTGGGAGACCGCCTGACCGTGCTGGCCGACGGCGGCATCCGCTCCGGTCTCGATGTGGTGCGGATGCTGGCGCTGGGCGCCAAGGGCGTGCTGCTGGGCCGCGCCTGGGCCTGGGCGCTCGCGGCCGGAGGGGAAGCAGGCGTCACGAAGATGCTCAAGCTGATCGAGGCCGAAATGCGCGTTGCCATGGCGCTCACCGGCACCACCCGCATCAACCAGATCGACCGCAACTGCTTGGCGCCACTATCGAAAAAGTAGTGCGGGTAGATTCCACGGAAGCCTGGCGGAGCCGTCGACATCGACAAAACACACAAGATTTGTCAGCATTGAATTCTGTGGCTCCTAATTTCACAGTAGTGTCGCGCCCTCGCCGCAAACAGCCAATCTATAATCTACGGTGTGAGTAAAAATCATTGGGCTATATCACGCCCACATTCCAAAATGGTGTTTACTATTTTGCTAGGCGAATTTTTCATTACCAGATTAAAGCGAGAAGATCGTGAAATCCGCGAATATTTTATTTCAATTCGGATTTCAATTGCTTTATTTCCCCACCCTCGCCCCAATCCATCCAATATCCCCTTTAAAGAATGCTTTGAGCCGCCAGCGCTCAATTAAGTTCAAGTTAAGTGTCTGTCCTTCTTTTATCAAAGAGAAGTCCTTGGCACCCCTTCCACGAGGCGAATAAACAGCATAGCGAGTCGTCGGCAGCTTGTTTGTTTTGCCCGGCGTCCATTCGGTAAATCCGCCCGGAACCAACAGTACATCTATGGTTGGCTCCAAGAAAATCACTGAAGCATAATCGCGCCATGGCCGCCCCAGCGAGACGTTGCGCGCGGCCGCATCCGCAGTGAGGCGGCAGTCCTCAAACACGAAGGCGCTGTCCTCGTCCGGCGCGTTGCGGCTCTGAGCGGTGTACATGACGGATTCGTGCGCCTCGCCGTGCAATTGGCACTTGCGGAAGAACGCCTTGGCATTGCCGAACACGAAGTCGACGTGACCGGCGATGTAGCATTTCTCGAAGTAGGCGCGGGTTTCCTTCCCGCCCTGCCCGTCGTTGACGAACAGCGTGTCCTGATGACCGAGCATCCGCACGTTCGACACCACCGCCGCGTCGCCCGTCAGCGAGACCGCCACCGCCTGCGACGGCGCATGCGCGGGATCGAGCCACCAGTCGTTCGACACCGTCAGGTTGCGCAAGGTGAAGGACGCGCCGGTCACGCTCAGGGTCGCGGACTTGAAGGTGCCGCCTGCCGTCATGGCGGAATCGCCGTAGACGAGGACGACGTCGTCCGGCCGCCTGCCCGTGCCCGCCAGCGTGACGTTCGCGGCGCTGACGGTCAGCTTCTCGCGGTAGGTTCCCGGCGCGATGAGCACTTTGCCGCCCTCGGCCGCGACCGAGTCGATGGCGGACTGGACGGTATGGAATGCCTCTGCCTTCGCCGGGTCGACGTGGACGGTGCGGGCCATGGCAGGCGCGCTCAGCATGGCAGGTGCGACGAGCGCCGCGCAGATCAGTCGATGGTTCACGAAGTTCTCCCCTGTCCCGCCAGCCATGCGATGGCATTGGCGAGGAAACGGCGCTGCAGCGGCGCCACCATATCCGGCATGCGGTGGACCACCACGCGCATCCGCTTGTTCGCGGCCACCAGCGTCGCGGCGCCGTTGTGGCGATCGTGATCGCGGCTGTAGCCCGCGACGATCTCGACGCCCGGCCCGTCCACCAGCAGCCCGTTCGAGAGGCGTCCATCGACCTGATGGAAGATCCCCGCCGCCCGGTCCGCCGGGATGCCGGCGAACAGCGGGTGCGCTCGCAGGTAGTTCCAGTTGCCCATCCACGGCGCGCGGATATCACCCACGGTGCCCTTGAATTCCAGCAGTCCAAGGTCCGCAAGTTGCCGCGCAACGCCTTCGGACAAGCCGTCCTCCGGCACCAGCGCCAGCAGCGGCACGCCCGAGCGCACGGCGGCCAGCACCTGCGACGACAGTTCGCCGAGCACCAGTTTCGGCTTCTCGCCCTTCCCGGGCTGGGCTTCGAGTCCGGTCTGCTCCCCGATCTGGCGGCGGCCGATCTCATCCGCCTTGAGGCCCGAGGCGATGACGAGATCGTACCGCTGCCCAGGCCGGAACTCCTCCAGCCGGAGGCCGGGCAACGCCTCAAGTTGCGCCCGAAGACTACGCGCGATCCCGGAGACGGCGATGCGCCGCCCGGATGCCACCTGCGCGGGCAGCCCCGTCACCCAAAGGCTGCGGGTGAAAGTGCCATCAGGCGCGCCGGAGAACGACAGGCTCACCTGCCACTCCCCTTCGCGTGCCAGCGCAGGCGTCGTGACTTCGCGTGCGACCAGCTGGCTGAACCGGTCCGGCGCCGTGGCGGCGGCAGGATAGCACCCCACTTCCACCACCGCGCCTTGCGGATCGCGCAGGGACAGCGCCAGCTCGCCGCTCACGGCCTTGCCGGTATCGTTGAACAGGAACAGGTCGAGTACCGCGCTTTCCCCCGCCGCGTAAGCCAGCTTGCGCTGCTTGGCGACGGGGCGCACCGGCAGCAGGCTGGCGCGCACCAGCGCCGGATCGGCCTTGAAGCCGCGTAGGTTGTCGACGATGCCGGAGTGGTTCTCGATCGCAGTGGTCTCCCACCCGCTGATCGCCGCCACATCCACCTCGTCGCCGATGCGGATGTTCTCCATGTAGTTGGCCCAGGCATCGTAGCTCTTGGCGCCGATCGACAGGAACAGGTCCTGCGCGGTGGGGAATGCCTTGCGGAACCCCCAGCGCTCCAGGAATGCCTCGGTATTGGCGAGGATCACCGCATGGTCGGCAAGGTCGTAGGACCGGCGGCCGCCCTTGCGGATCGTCTCGACCATGGCGGCGTGATCGTCGGCGACGGCGCAGCCTTCCATTTCGCCGAATTCGACGATGAAGGGCTTGCCGGTCTGGCGGTGGATGTAGTCGTCAGGGCTCTTGTAGAAGGCGTCGTACCACTGGTCGCCCGCGCCCTGGTGGTTGTCCCACCAGCCACCCCACTCGACCTCGTCCGAGCGGTAGTATCGGTCGCTGTAAGGAACGTACATCGCCTGGGAGGCGCCGCGCTGGACGAAGCCGTCGTTGAGGATCACCGTGCGGCTCGGATCGGCGCGGTGCATTGCCAGCAGCACCGCCTGGACGTCGGGGTTGGCGAGGTCCGCGCCCAGTTCGTTCTGCAGCGTGTACTGCACCAGCGAGGGGTGCGAGCGGAACGCACGCACCATCGCCACGCACTTCTCCACCTGATAGTCGCGTGCGAAGCGGTCGGCGTCGGAGAGTTCGCCGTTCTTGCCATAACCCGCGATGGCGAAGCGGCCACCGCCGGGCTCCATCACACGCAGCAGGCCCATCTCGTCCTGCCGGTCGAGCACCTCGCGCTTGCCGACGTTGCGGTGGAAGTGCAGGCAGTTGAGGCCCAATGCCTTGGCCGCCTCGACTTCCTTGATCGCAAGGTCAGGGCGCGGCCAGAGCCCGTTGAAACCCCAATAACCCCACGAGATCGCCGAGTAGAGCTTGATGCGCCGCCCGTTGAGCCGCAGCATCGCATCGCTGCCCAGCCCCTCCGGCGCGAACCAGCGGAAGCCGAAACGCACCTCGGCCGCGTCCTTGCCGAAGGAGAGGCGCAGCGTGTGCAGCACCGGCGTGTCGAGATCCCACAACTGCGCGTCCCGCGCCTCGATGCGGAAGCGGACGTGCGCGGTGGTCCCCTCGACGCGCGCGTCCTCCAGCGTCACTTTCGCCGGAACCCGCGCGCCCTTGTCGCCCAGCAGAACGGCCTTGGCCAGCTTCCCCGCCTTTCCGGCCAGCGCGATGTCGCGGCAGGCGACCTTCAAATGGGCGGTCACCACATGCGGATCGGGCGTGTTGAGCACCCAGGCGTCGGCCACATGCGCGTCGAGCGGATGGCTGGTAAGATGCACGTCCCGGTCAATCCCGCCGAACCCGTGCGAGCGGAACAGCTTCACCGCGCCCCAGGTCATCGTGGTGGAATCGCGCCAGTCGTAGCGGCCGCCGGGATTGGTGATGCGGATCGCCAGCCGGTTGCGCGCGCCCGGCCGCAGCGCCTCGGTCAGATCGCAGACGATCGGCAGCTCGGCCATGATCGAGTAGCCGACCAGCTTCTCGTTGAGGAACACCTCTGCCCGCAGCCGTGCCCCGCGAATGTGGAGCAGCGTGCGCCGCTTCGCGAACGAGGCGGGGGCATCGAAGTCCTTCGTCCACCACGAAACCCCGCGATAGGAGCCGTTCTGCGGCACGGGATCGTCGTTGGCGTAGCGGTACTCGTCGTCGTTGTAGGGCCGCTCGCCCAACTTGCCCCAGACGTGCTCCTCCACCGTGGTCGGCAGGGTAACGGCGACCGACGGTGCGCTGTCGAGAATGCCCCAGCCCCCGGTCGGCGGATTGACCCGCAGGCTGCCAAGATCGACCTGCGAGGGCAGATGGATGCGATCGTCCTCGAACCGTGCCTCGCGGTCCAGCCAAAGCCGCCAACCCTCATCAGGCAGCGAGAGGCGGTTGCCGCCTTCCACCGCCAGCGCGTTCGTAGGCAGCATCGTGACCGCCCCGGATGCGCCCGCGACGCCGAGGAAGCCCCGGCGATCGAGCGCGGTCACCAGCGCATCTCCGATAGGCGTGCGGATCGGTGCTGTTCCATGCCATCCCTTCCCCTGTTCGCGGCGCCGGCTTTCTACCCGGCCGTCGAATTTTAGATAGCGCTATCATTCAAACAGGGAGATGCGCAAGAGGCTTGGCGGGGAGAACGTCAAATCAGTTCGGTCTCGCTCCCTACCCTTCGTGAGGGCGATCGGATCAAGCCAAAGGCGCCGCGTCGGATTCGCGGCGGATCAATTCGAAGCTCATCTGCCGGTGCCGGGGCGCCAGACGGCGTCCATCACGGGCGGTGCGGATATCCTCGACCAGTTGCAGCACCGCCGCGCGCGACATGTCGGCGATGGGCTGGCGGATCGTCGTCAGTTCCGGCCAAGTCGTGGTCGCCTGCGGAGCATCGTCGAAACCGACCACGGTGAGGTCGCCGGGCACGTCCAGCCCCATGCGATGCGCCACGGAAACCACCGCCGCCGCCATGTCGTCGTTGCTGGCGAAGATCGCGGTCGGCCGCTCCGCCAGCGCCAGCAGTTTCTGCGCCGCATCAAGGCCCGACCGATAAGTGAACAGCCCCTCCACCACCAGCGCAGGATCCGACACCAGCCCCGCCTCCCCCAGCGCATCGAGGTAGCCGTAGAGGCGCAGCGCCGAGGCGGTCTGATCGGGATTGCCCGAGACGAACCCTATCCGTTCATGCCCCTGCGAAAGCAGATGCTGCGTCATCGCCGCCGCCGCCGCGCGGTCGTCGATGTTGACGGAGGAGAGGAACACCGGCGGCCGCCCGGACGCCACCGCGACGCCGGGAACCTCAGCCTCCTGCAACAACCGGTGAATGTCGTCGGCATCGCAGAGCGGCGGCGGCAGGATCAGTCCGTCGACCCCGTTGTCGATAAGCCGCTGCACGATTTCGGCGCGCTCTTCCTTCTTCTCGCACAACTGCACGACCAGTTGCACGTTGGCCCGGCTCGCCTGATCGAGACTGCCGACGAGGAATTCGTTGAGGTAGCCTGCACTGGGATTGCTGTAAAGCAAGCCGATGCGGATCTCGCTCGCCGCCGCAAGGTTGCGGGCGGCGGCGCTGGGGGAATAGTTCAGCGCCTTGATCGCGGCCTCGACCCGCTCGCGCGTTTCCTCGCGCACGTTGGCCTTGCCGTTCATCACGCGCGATACCGTCATCAGCGAGACGCCTGCCTCGCGCGCCACGTCGGAGATGGTGTTGCCCGCACGCGAGCGGCGCGAGGAGCGTGGGCGCATGGGCGATCCGTCGATATCGTCTGCCATGCGTGCCCCAACTCCCTGCCTGAACCCTCGCTGCTAACGCGGCAGCAAGCGGCTTGCAATGTGATCGCGTGATTGATAGCGCTATCAGTCAATAACAGGGGAGAGCATCGTGATGCACCGAATCGGGCTACTGCTGAGCGCGGCGACCATCGCCCTTCCGACCATCGCCAGCGCTCAGAAACCCAGCGTCGCCGCGCTTCAAGGCCGCGCCGCTGAGATGGTCCGCGCGATGACGCTGGAGGAAAAGGCCGCGCAGCTCAAGTCGGAAGCTCCGGCGATCCCGCGCCTCGGCATCCCGGCTTACGACTGGTGGAGCGAGGGCCTGCACGGCGTCGCCCGAGCCGGGGAGGCGACCGTGTTTCCGCAGGCCGTCGCCATGGCCGCCACCTTCGACGCGCCGCTGATCGAGCAGGCCGCCGAAACCGTCGCCACCGAATTTCGCGCCAAGTACCGCGAGACACTCGGCCCCGACGGCAGCTCGAAGCGTTATCGCGGGCTCACCGTCTGGTCGCCCAACATCAACATCTTCCGCGATCCGCGCTGGGGACGCGGGCAGGAGACCTTCGGCGAGGACCCCTTCCTCACCGGCCGCATGGGCGTGTCCTTCGTGCGCGGACTGCAGGGCAGCGACCCTGCGTTCTACAAGACCGCCGCCGTCGCCAAGCACTTCGCCGTCCATTCCGGCCCCGAGGGCAACCGCCACCGCGAGGACGTCCACCCCTCCCCCTACGATCTGGAGGACACCTACCTCCCCGCCTTCCGCGCCACGGTGACGGAGGCGAAACCCGCCGGGATCATGTGCGCCTACAACGCCATCGACGGCGTGCCCGCCTGCGGCTCCCCCCTCATCGCGCAGCGGCTGCGCGGGGACTGGGGCTTTGCCGGACATGTGGTAACCGACTGCGCGGCCATGGTCGACTTCTTCAACCCCGAGGCCCACGCCTACAGCCGCGACCCGGTCGATGCGGCGGCGAGCGCGGTACGCGCCGGAACCGACCTCATCTGCGTCGAGTTCGGTCGCGACAAATCCTCCGACCCCGCGATCATCGTCGATGCGGTGCGCCAGAACCTGCTGCCCGAAGACGTGCTCGACCGCGCGGTGGAGCGCACCCTCTCCGATCGCCTGCGCCTCGGCCTGCCCGGAGAGACGACGCCCTATTCCGCCATCACGCCCGCGCAGAACGACACCGTCGCGAACGCCGAACTCAACCGCAAGGTCGCGCGGGAATCGCTGGTGCTGCTCAAGAACGATGGGCTGCTGCCGCTGGCGAAGGCGCCGCGCTCGATCGCGGTGATCGGGCCGAACGCGGACAGCGTCGATGCGCTGGTGGGCAATTACAACGGCACGCCGTCGAAGCCCGTCACGCTGCTGGAGGGCCTGCGCCAGCGCTTCCCCGAGGCGCGGATCGACTACGTGCAGGGCACCGGCCATGTCGGCCCACCGCTGAAGCCCGTGCCCGGCGCGGTGCTCTGCGTCGATGCGCGGTGCAGCGCGAGGGGCGTGACCGTCGAGGAGTTCGCCGGAGCCGGGACCACAGGCAAGCCCCTGTCCCGCCGCACGAACGCCGACGTGCGCTTCGACTGGGGCCGCCCTGCCCGCGCGCAGCGCAGCACCGCGATGCGCTGGAGCGGCTGGATCGTGCCCGAGGCGACCAGCGAATATCACTTCCGCATGAACCTCGACGACGGCTACCGCATCACCGTGGACGGGCGCGAGATCGCCGATGCCTGGGACCTCGGCGACCCGCCATCGATCCACAACGACGGCGTCACCCTCACCGCAGGCAAGGCGTATAGCATCGTCATCGAAGCTCGGCAGGAGGGCGATCGCGGCGACCAGTCGCTGCTCTGGACCGACATGCGCGAACAGGAAGGCGCCGCCGTCGAGGCCGCACGCAAGGCCGATCTCGTCGTCTTCGCGGCGGGCCTCAATTCGAAGCTGGAGGGCGAGGAAATGCGCGTCAACGCGCCGGGCTTCGCGGGCGGCGACCGCACCAGCCTCGACCTTCCCGCACCGCAGGAGGGGCTGCTCGAAGCGCTTCACGCGACCGGCAAGCCGGTGATCCTCGTGCTCATGAACGGCAGCGCGATGAGCGTGAACTGGGCGCAAGGGCACCTCCCCGCCATCGTCGAGGCTTGGTATCCCGGCGGGGTCGGCGGGCGCGCGGTGGCGGACATGATCGCGGGCGACTTCAGCCCGGCCGGCCGCCTGCCGGTGACCTTCTACGCCTCCGCCGAGCAGCTTCCGGCCTTCGGAGACTATGCCATGAAGGGGAGGACCTACCGCTATTTCGCGGACAAGCCGCTCTATCCGTTCGGCCATGGGCTCAGCTACACCAGCTTCGCCTATGCCGCGCCCAGGACCACGAAGCAGGTCGTTGCGGGCAAGGCGCTGGAAGTCTCGGCGACGGTGACCAACAGCGGAGAGCGGGACGGTGACGAGGTCGCGCAGCTTTACCTGCGCCATCCCGGCGGCACCGCGCGCCATGCGCTGCAGGGCTTCACCCGCATCCACCTGAGGCCCGGCGAAAGCCGCGAGGTGCGCTTCATCCTCGATCCGCGCGCGCTCAGCACCGTCGATGCGGCGGGGATGCGCCGCGTGATGCCGGGCGAGATCGAGATCTGGGTCGGCGGCGGCCAGCCCGATACCGGCGCGCCCGGCGGCTGGGCAAAAGTCCGCGTCACCGGCAAGTCCGTGCCGCTTCCAAAATAACGACGTTCGAGGGAGAGAGAACCATGCGCAACCTGAAAGCCCTGCTCCTTGCAACCACTCTCGCCGCCGCGCCGCTGCAGGCCGCGACGATCGGCACCATGACCCCGGCCGAGCCGGTCACCGCCGCGCGGATCGATGCCATGCCCGCCGCGCAGCAGCAGGCATGGGATCGTTACCTCGCCCGCTCGCAGGCGCTGATGGCGGCGGACAAGGCGGCGCTGGCGGCCGAGCGCAAGAGCCATCCGGCGAGCAACCCGCCCTCCGGCCCCTCGGGCGGGGGCGGGATGCCGATGGACAAGCCCTCCGCCTGGTACGCCGGGGCGGAAGCGCGGCGCATCGCCGCCACCGTGGTCAGCTTCCAGACCCCGGCAGGCGGCTGGGGCAAGAACATGGACCGCTCCGGTCCGGCGCGCCTGCCCGGCCAGAACTGGGTCCCGCACGAGAACCTGCCCGCCAACGCCCGCGAGGACATCGTCAGCGCCAGCGAGGAATGGCGTTACGTCGGCACCATCGACAATAACGCCACGCTGGACGAGATGCGCTTTCTCGCCCGCGTTCAGGCGCAGGCGCCCGGCAAGGACGGCGATGCGCTGCGGGCCTCGTTCCGCAAGGGGCTGGGCTATCTCCTCGAAGCGCAGTTCCCGAACGGGGGCTGGCCGCAGGTCTATCCGCTGCAGGGCGGCTATCACGACGCGGTGACCTACAACGACGATGCCATCGCGCAGGTGCTCGCGCTGCTGGGCGAGGTGGCCGCGCGCAAGGGCGACTTCGCTTTCGTGACCGCTCCGGAGGCCGCGAGCGCCAGGGCAGCATACGATCGCGGCATCGGGGTGATCCTCGCCACGCAAGTGCGGGTGGGCGGCAGGCTGACCGGCTGGTCGCAGCAGCATGATGCACTGACGCAGGCGCCGGTCGGAGCGCGCAACTTCGAGCCCGCCGCGCTGTCCAGCAACGAGAGCGCGCGATTGCTGGTCCTGCTCATGGAGCAACCTTCGCCCTCGCCGCAGGTCGTCGCGGCCGTGCATGGCGGGGCGGCTTGGCTGCGCTCGGTCGCGGTGCGGGACAAGGCGTGGGGGCTGGCCGACGATGGCGTCGCGGGCAAGCGCCTCTTCGACAAGCCCGGCGCCGGGCCAATCTGGGCGCGGTTCTACGACATGGCGACAGGGCGACCGGTCTTCGGCGACCGCGACAAGTCGGTCCATGACGAGGTGAACGAGATCAGCCTGGAACGGCGCAATGGGTACAGCTGGTTCGGCAGCGGGCCGGGACAGGCGCTGAAAGTGTATGAGACCTGGGCGAAGGGTCGGGAGTAAATCCTCCCCCTTGGGGGAGGAACTGGCACCCACCGTTCGTCATTGCGAGCGCAGCGAAGCAATCCAGGGCGGCTCAAGACTGCCCTGGATTGCTTCGCTGCGCTCGCAATGACGAGGATATGCGGAAACGCCCGCTGGCGAGTGCGGGCCGTTACGCCGGGGAAATCAACGCATCCGAAGGTAACATCGGGTCGGCGTCGGGAGCGTCCTCACCGGGACGCGGGGTTTTGTTTTCCGTGAAGCTCTGGCGAGCGGCCGGGTAACTCACGGTGCAGCCCGGTTCGACCTGTATTCCATCGGACTTGTCCCATGTGGCCATCGTTAGGGTTCGCAGCGTTATCGGCCGAAGGCTATCCGGGATGGCCCTCCCATGTCCTGCCGTGTGTCGCAGGAACGTATGGACGGCGTTTCCGGTAGCGCAGAGACAGTCCGGGTCTTCGATGGGCGCGTGGTTTGCACAGCTGCGGCTTGAAACCGCATCCCGGCCCACGACGCCGACCCGATACACCGGAGCGACGTGATCATTCGCCGCTCCGGATGCTGGGCTATATAACCTATGTGGTTATAAATGTCAACAAAAAGCGTGCCGCCGCGAGGGTGAGCGACGGCACGCAGGGGAGTAGCCTTCAGATCGGAACCGTGTTCAGAACTGGGCGCGCAGACCCACGCGGTAGACCGGGCCGGAACTGGAGTAGTTCGCTACTGGTCACACCAGCGAAAATGGGAAAATATCGATGATATGGGCGGATGCGTCTTGCCCCTCGATCAAGCACTCGACCACGTTGCTGAAAACAGCATCTTCTGGACCTGGACCTGACCAAAAACGTACAAAGTCGAGCTAAGTGCCTGATTCAGAAGTTTCTCAACCGTAGCAATATCTTGCAGTTCTGCGGGTGAGCATGCGGATGGAGGCTATTGTTGTCCATGCCGTGGAGGATGCGATGGTGGTTTCCCAATCCTTGGCGAGGCGGCGGCATCGGCCAAGCCATGCGAAGGTGCGTTCGACGACCCACCGCCGCGGGAGAACCTGGAAGCCCTTCGCGTTGTCCGAACGCTTTATGATCTCGATCGTCCAGGCCCCTGATCCGGCGAGGGCAGTACGGAGCTTGTTGCCGGCATAGCCCCCATCGGCAAAGACATGACGTAGCCACGGGAAGCGTTTCCGCACGGCCTTGAGGACATCGACGGCACCGTCGCGGTCCTGGATGTCGGCGGTGTGGACGAGGATGAAGATGAGAAAGCCGCAGGTGTCGGTCAGGATATGCCGCTTGCGGCCCTTGAGCTTCTTGCCCGCGTCATACCCGCAAGGGCCGCCGCTTTCGGTGGTTTTCACTGACTGGCTGTCGATCACACCGGCGCTCGGCGAGGCTTCGCGCCCTTCGATCTCGCGCAGGTTCATCACCAGCACCGTGTTCATGGCCTCGAGCAAACCGGTGTTGCGCCAAGCGTAGAAATAGCGCTGCACCGTCGAGACCGGCGGAAAGCATTTGGGTAGAAGCCTCCAGGCGCAGCCGCTGGCTGCTATGTAAAGCAAGGCATTCACCACCTCGCGCATGTCTGTCGTCCGACGTCGACCTCCGCGCTTGGCCGGCGGGATGAACGGCTCCGCCAAAGACCACTCACGGTCCGTCATATCGCTGGAATAGCGCAGTCCTTTCCGGCTATGCTCCTGCCGGGCAATACCAGTCCATGTCATTGATCACTCCATCTCTCGCAGGACGGACTGAATCACAACATACTGGTATTGCTCAACAACTTTCGAGGCGGGCTCTAAGAACCCATCCTTACCCATCGCTAGTTAGAAATATAAATGGCGGCCGAGAACAGCATGGCACTAGCTGTAACGCCGATGACTGCACCATAATTAAGAAAATCACGGCCCTTTGACTGTTAGTTTGCAAGATTTCACATACTGCCGAACGGTACTTCCTTCAGCAGCTGCCTGATAGACGAGGGTGGACTCAGGCTTATGAAACACCCATGAGGCTCGGCGAGCTTGTCCAGTCCGCAGTTTGAGTTTTCGTTCCGTGAAGCCGCTTACCCGCCTCCTCCCCCGGCGCTTTCGCGTCCTCCTGCGTCGCCATGGTCCGGAAGCGCTGATCTGGCGACGGCGTGTGGCCATTCTGGGCGGCGCGGTGCTGGTCGGGCTGGTGGCCCTGGTTTTCGCCGACATGGCGGATCGAGCCAATATGCTCTTCCAGTCGGCCTACCGCCGATGCTGGTGGCTGCCTTTCTTTATGACGCCGTTGGGCTTCGCGGGCATCGTCTGGGTGACCAACCGCATGGCACCGCTGGCGAGAGGTTCGGGCATCCCGCAGGTGATAGCCGCGACCAGAAATCCCGAAGCCGCCCTGTCGACCTTCGTGTCGGCGCGTGCGGCTATCGCCAAGTTCTTTCTGACGGCGGCGGCACTCGTCTTCGGCGCGTCGGTCGGCCGCGAGGGGCCGACGGTGCAGATCGCGGCGGCGATCATGGGGCGCATGCACCGGCTAATGCGCATTCCCATCCGCTCGTCGGTCTATATCGCAGGCGGTGCGGCCGGCGTGGCGGCGGCGTTCAACACGCCTCTGGCCGGCGTGGCCTTCGCGATCGAGGAACTGGCAGCGGCCTATGAGCAGCGGATGACGCTGCTGGTGATGGCGGCCGTCCTGATCGCAGGCATGGTGAGCCTCGGGCTGGCCGGGGATTACATCTACTTCGGAGAAATGCGTCAGACACTTCGCGTGACGCAGGCGATCATCGCTGCTCCCGTCGCCGGGATCATCGGAGGCATTGCGGGCGGTATCTTCTCACGGCTGATGCTGGCCGCAGGCGCGACGTCCTTCGCCCCCATGGCCTGGCTTCGGGCGCGGCCGGTGACGTTCGCACTTGGATGCGGCGTGGTCGTGGCGGTGATCGGGGCCTTCACCGGGCTGACCTGGGGCACGGGCTATGAGACCGCTCACGGGATCATCGAAGGCCGCGCTGTGCCGGCATGGTTCGGTGCGGCGAAGTTCGTGACGACGCTGGCGACGGCCGTCTCGGGTCTGCCGGGCGGAATCTTTGCGCCGTCGCTGTCGATCGGCGCGGGCATTGGCGACCTTCTGCGCACGGTCTTCCCGGATTACTCGCCCGGTGCCATCGTGCTGCTGGGCATGGTCGCCTACTTCACCGGCGTGGTGAGAGCTCCGCTCACGGCGGTCATCATCATCTCGGAGACGACCGCGAGCCGGGGGCTGATGATGCCGCTGGTGGCCTCTGCCCTGGTGGCGGATTTCGCCGCGCAGTTCGTCTGCAAGGAAAAGCTTTATCATGGACTCTCGCAGCGTTTCCTGAAGGCGGCAGGCTGAGCAGCCTCAAGGCCGAGCTATCGGCATGCTCCCACAGGCAGTCAGGCAAATGAGCTTAGCTACCGAATTTGACTGACTGCCCGAATGTGGGACTGGACAAAGGTCAGCGCGAAATCGCTCACGATAATCCAACGGACTGATCGCAGATTCCGACCACATCGAGGCCTCGGCAAGTCGGACCGGGGTTGCGGCCCCGGGTGCGGGCTGCCAAGGATACGGCGGGTGTTCGCCATGTGGTGGGCAGGTTTCGCAGCATCGGTCGGGCCGCCGGTGCCTGATGATCTTTGCCCGGAGCTCCCGATGGTCCTTGCACGCCTCAAGTCCCCCAGCGCTCTTCGCCGTTTCCTGCATGGGCAGTCCTCTGCAGGTCTTTTTCTGATGGCGATGGCCGCCATCGCGCTCATGCTCGCCAACTCGCCCGCCGCAGCGACCTACGAAGCCCTGCTGCACAATCATCTCGGGCCGCTCTCGATCGCGTACTGGATAAATGACGCCTTAATGGCGGCGTTCTTCCTGCTCGTTGGCCTTGAGATCAAACGTGAGATGCTCGACGGTCAACTTTCCACATGGCCGCGCCGCATGCTCCCGGGCATCGCGGCCCTCGGCGGCATGGCGGTTCCGGCACTGCTCTTTTTCGCATTCAATACAGGGGAAACGGCCCGGGGTTGGGCGATTCCAGCGGCGACCGACATCGCATTCGCTCTTGGCGTAATATCATTGCTCGGCGACCGCGTGCCTGCGTCTCTGCGCGTGTTCCTGGCTGCCTTGGCGATCATTGACGATCTGGGTGCCGTAATCATCATCGCAGTGTTCTACACCGCCCAGGTTTCCTGGCCCGACTTGCTTGGCGCGGTGCTGGCCGTCGCGGGTCTCATGGCGATGAATCGTCTGCGAGTTCGCCGGCTGACACCCTACTTGCTGTTGGGCGTGGTGCTGTGGATCTTCGTGTTCCGCTCTGGAATCCATGCAACGCTGGCCGGTGTGCTGCTTGCGTTGACCATACCCATGGACGTGACGCCAAGCCGCTCGGACGGCGATGCCACCAGCCCTCTCCATCGCCTCGAACACGCCTTGCATATCCCGGTTGGCTTTCTCATTGTTCCTCTCTTTGCACTGGCCAATGCCGGGGTGCCCTTTCTCAGCCTGCCGGCGAATGCGTTACTCGCGCCGGTGACGCTTGGAGTCGCTGCAGGTCTGGTCCTCGGCAAGCCGATCGGCGTGTTTGGCTTTTCGCTGATGGCCACCAAGCTGGGGTTGGCGGATGCTCCGGCGCATGCCAGCCGGATGCAGATGCTGGGGGTGGCCCTGCTTTGTGGGATCGGCTTCACGATGAGCCTTTTCATCGCCCTCCTGGCGTTCCCGGGCGACGCTATCCTTCAGTCCGAAGCCAAAGTCGGCATTCTCGTCGGTTCATTGATTTCCGGATTTCTGGGCTTCTTGGTGCTGCGCATCGCGCACCGTGAAGTCCCGATCAGCCATACAGCAGCGTCAGCGTAATAGCCGCACAGGCTACCACAGCGACGACCAGCGGCGCGCCCATCCGGGCATAATCACTGAATCGGTAGCCGCCCGGTCCCATGACCAGAAGATTGTTCTGATGGCCGATCGGTGTCAGAAAATCGGAAGACGCGCCGATGAGCACTGCCAGCAGCGCTGCGTCTGGGCTGACATGAAGGAGGTTGGCAGCGTCGATAGCGAGCGGGCCCATGATGATCGCCGTCGCCACGTTGTTGAGGAAGATGGATAGCACCAGGGTGACCGAGCACAGTGCGGCCAGAACGACGACCAGCGGCAGACCCGTCAGCGTCTCCCCCAGCCACTGCGCCGCGATGGCGGCTGCGCCGCTGTCCTCGAAGCTCTGCCCCACCGGGATCATGGCTGCGAGCAGGACGATCACGCTCCAGTCGATAGAGCGGTAGATTTCCTCTGGCGGCAGTAGCCGCAACGCCGCGATCAGGACGGCGGCACCGGTGAAAGCTAGTGCGGGGGAGAGCCCGAGTCCGACAATGCAGGCAATCGCAGCTGCGAAAATCGCGATGATACCGGCTGCGCGGGCGTGAGCCGTCGGGACGGGATCGTGCCGGTCGATTTCCAGGACACGGGCACTGGCGCTGAACGCGCCAAGCTCTGACTGAGGACCGCGGATATAGAGCTGGTCGCCAGCACGTATGCGCATGTCCACCAACTGCCGCCGTTCGCTCGCCACGCGGGGGCCTACAGCGACGACCTGCAACTGCTGCCGGCTGCGGGTTCGCACTTCGTCGTATCCAAGCCCGATGAGCGGAGAGCCGTGTGCCACCGCGACGCGGACGGTGACGGCATCTGGCACATGGTCTGCGGGAACATCACTGGCGAGGCCGGCTATCGCCGCTACTGACCACTGGTTCCTGCGCGACACGACCAGCAGGCGGTCCCGCGCCTGAAAGTGGTCGACCCCGGCAATTGGCGCGATATCTCGGAAGGCGGCGAGCATCCGCGCTCCGGCAGCCCTGAGACGGCTACGCAGCTCATCAGCCTCCAGACGTTCATCCAGAACCGACAGCTCATATACTCGCCATGGCGGCTTTCCATCGCTGGAACTGCGCGTCCGCACCGGCAGCAGACGCCAACCCACCACGCACAGGTAGACAAGACCGACGACCGTCACCGCCACCCCGACGGGCGTCATCGTGAAGAAGCCGAAGGGCGTACCCAATCTCGCTTCCCGCACCGAAGACAGAATGAGGTTGGCCGGCGTGCCGATCAGCGTCGTCATCCCGCCCAGAATCGTTGCAAACGCGAGCGGCATCAAGGTGGCGGCCGGCGATCGCCGGGCCGTGCGCGCGATCTCGGCCGCGATCGGCATGGTGATGACCAGAGCGGCGATATTGTTCATGAAGGCCGACAACATGGCACCGACCACCAGAAGTCCGGCCAGCCGCATCGCGAACGGCGCATCGACCGGGATGACGCGGTTGGCGACGAGACCCGCCGCTCCGCTAAGCTCGATGGCACGCCCGACCACAAGCACCGCTGCGACCGCCATCACGGCAGGATCGGAAAATCCGGCAAAGGCGTCAGCCGGCGCGATAAGACCCGTCATGAGACAGGCGATGAGCGCGAGGAACGCGACCAGATCATGCCGCACGCGCTCGGATACGAACAGGACTAGCGTACCCAGCAGGATCACGGCGCTGACAAGGGCCGGGCTCAAGGCTGCTCCCCGCCTCCTTCAACTTCTCTTAGCGCAAAACGGCTTCCTGCGGCCGGAGCGGGCACCGCTTCGACGCCGTTCTCACGTAGCAGTGCGGCAATGCCGATAGCCCGCCGCTGGACAAGCGTGGGAGATTGCGGCGCATCGGCTGGAAGGCCTGGAACGGCGAGGACACGCACATTCCAGCGCCTGGCGGCCCATGCCGTCACCAGAATGGCCTCCCGCGCGGGAAGGTCGAGCGCATCCTGAGACCCTGTGAAGCTGATTGACGGGTATGCTATCTGCGGCGGAGTGAGCACCACGTCCCACCCATCGGCCTGAGCAGCAGCCCGCCGTTCCAGGGTGCGATATGTGGCAAGGGATGCGCCGGGAAGCGGCGCGGCGCTGGCCATTGCACGATGGTGATCGCGATCAATCGTCACGCTGTCGGACGATATGCCGGCGGTGAGGGCGAGCATCTGTGAAAGGCTCGCGATGCGCTGGGTCTCGATGGCGGCGGCATCGCCTGCCTGCCGGATTTCCTCACGCTGGGCCTCGATCGCACCGGCACCCGCTTCGAGCAGAACCTGATCCAGCCGCAGCTTGATCGGCTGCCCGAGCCGTGCGGTGAGATCGTCCTGCAACGCCGCGGTGCGCTTCATCTTGTCGCGAGGGGTGATGACCACAGCGCGAACCACTGCCGGCTGCGCATCGAAGTCAATGTCGAGCTGGGTCACACGTGCATCGGCACCGAAGCGTTCGGAGAGGAACGAGCGGGTCTGGTTGAGCGTC
The DNA here is from genome assembly GCF_015594425.1 of Novosphingobium sp. HR1a. NCBI lineage: Bacteria > Pseudomonadati > Pseudomonadota > Alphaproteobacteria > Sphingomonadales > Sphingomonadaceae > Novosphingobium > Novosphingobium sp. HR1a. The sequence goes on along the minus strand of NZ_JABXWS010000083.1, from coordinate 39,414 downwards.
ACAGCTTCCCCGGCGATCTGCTTGAGGGAGATGCCAAGCGGAATGGCCATTGCGACGAAGACGAACAACAGGACAAAGGTCTGCGTCCAGGTCTGCTGACTGGAGAGGTAATGCCCCAACCCGTAGAACCGCGCCATGATCATCGCCGACAAGGCGATCGTCACGAAGTTGGTGACGAACAGCGCGAAAGCGCCGCCAAGGACCGGCATGTTCCAGGTCGCGAGGCCAAAGCCGACGACGGCGAGAGGGGGCATCAGGGCCGTTGCGATGGCGACGCCGACTACGGTGTCGCCGCGGCCGCGGATGATCGCGAACGTCCCGGCAAGGGCTGCGAAGAGCGCGACCGCGAGATCGAAGAGGTTTGGCCGCGTGCGTGCGATGATCTCGCTGGTCGGCGCCTGGAGCGGTGATAGCGCAACGATAAGCGCCGTGAACAGCACCGCCGCGCCGGCACCGACCGCGAGCGCCGTCAGCGCCCGCCGCATCTCCTTGAAATCGAACAGGGCAAGACTGAACCCCAACCCAAGGATCGGACTCATGAGCGGAGAGATCAGCATCGCGCCGATCACCACCGCCGGGGAGGACAGCAGCAGGCCGAGGACCGCAATACCAGCCGACATCATCACCATGAACGCGTAGCGAGGTGTCCAGCCACTGTCCTCGACGATACGCGCCATCACCGCCTCGTGATCGACCCGCCCCACAACCGACCGGCGCCACCACCGGTAGAGCGCGACATGCTCCAGCCTGTCGTGAATGGCGCCCTCGGACACCGGCGCTGCCGATTGAAAAGCCGTCATCCCCGCCCCGTCTCGTTCCCGTATCACTCAAACTGATGCTGGAATAAGCCCTGTTATCGCATGCGGTTGCAGGCGGCGAGTCACGATACGACCCTTTGACAGTCGGTAAACGGAGCAAGATCCCGGCCCCCGCCCGACATTTACCCTGAGTTCTTGCAGCTGTTTGCGACCCTTTTGCCCGCCCCCGTAGTGAGGATGCGAACCGGTTTCCCGCCTTTGGTCCCAGTGCTTGTCGTGGAAATCGAATATGTCGTTGGCGTATACGATCCGCGCGAGGACACGAGCAGGCCATCCGGGAAGTGCTTGTTGGTACAGAACGTGTCGAATTCCAGCTTGCCGTCGACCATCGACAGCCGACGCAGTTTGCACGTAGCGCTATCATCGCCCTGAAGCAGGAATTCCGGATGAATCTGCGCTTCAGCCCGACTGGGACAGTTTCGGCGCGTCGAGTGGCCTGCCGTCAGCCGGATAAGCCATTGCGGGACGCCGGGCACGCTTGCACTCACCAGATCGGTCTGATGCTCCCATTGCCCGCCCATGAAGCTGGTCGCGGCCAAAGCCGGGCCTCCTGTAAGGATGGATAGAACGCCTACTCCGCGCATCATTCTTCCGGAATTTCGCATTGCCGTTACCTTCTCGTTGGCGCCGGTCAGAAGATACGTGAGGGAAAGCCCTTTGGATGATGTCGAAAGGGGCAGGAGGGATCGGAACCCGGGTTCCGACGTTCTGTTCGGATGGCGTTTCACCGGCGCCCGCCAATCGAAAGGGCTGACAATGGCTGCGTGGATCGTAGGGTATCTCGTTACCGCGCTGGTTTTCCTGGCTTGCGATGCCGTATGGCTCAGCTTGGCAGCAAGCCGTCTCTATCGCCGTGAACTAAGCGGATTGCTGATGAACGGGTTTAATCTGGGGCCTGCCGCAGCGTTCTACTTCATCTATATCGCCGGAATTCTCGTCCTTGCAGTGTGGCCTGCGCTGCCGGCCGGACGCTGGACAGGCGCGCTGCTGCGCGGCGCCACGCTGGGCTTTGTCGCCTATGCGACCTATGATCTCACGAACCAGGCCACGCTGCGCGGCTGGTCGGGCCTGGTCACCATCGCGGACCTGTGCTGGGGTACGCTGCTGACCGGTACGGCGGCAACGGCGGGCTTCATCGCCGTGCGCTGGATGTCCGCGCGCGGATGAAGCTCACGAGGATCATCAGCGACAGCACCCCGGCGCTGCCGGCATTGAGCCGGACCAAAGCCGCATGGCCTTCACCGTCAAATACGCCCAAGGGCACGCCGTAATGTCCATACAGCGACAGAGCGCCGAGGACGGCCAACACCACGGCCAGGCCGGCTGGCCACTCATTTCGTCGGGTTCCCAATAGACCGAGCAAAGCACAAGGCAGAAGGAACAACTCGACGCCGCAGGCTTCTCCCAGCGCCTTCGTCGCGACGATGGCGTTCGCCGCGCCTGCGACGGGCAGCAGCATGCGGCCAAAGAGCGAATGGCGCCGGGCCAACGCGGGAACCATGACGAACAGCGGCGTGGACACGAAGGTCCAGCACGCGACCCACCATTCACCCCCCGCGACCCACAGCACTTAGAACGGATATGTCGGCTGGCTGGAAGCAACAAGCAGGGCGATACCGTTGGCAGCCCGCGTCAGGGGATCATCGTGCTGGACATAGGATCGCAGCAGGCCCCTGATAGTCACGCCGACCTTGCGACCGGCTTGAGCCGGTAGTGGCTGACTCCCCATTCCTCGCCCCTGGAATGGCCGAACAGGCCCGCGGTCGCGAGGTAGAACAGGCGCCAGCGCCGCCGCCAGAGCTTTGCCTGCGCGCCATACACTTCGCGCAGCACCACATCGATCTCCGCCCGGTTTGCATCGAAACGGGCAAGCCAGTCCCTTGCGGTCCGTTCGTAGTGCGCGCCATTCCACCGCCACTCCTCCTCGACCTCGAAGCAGTCCGGAAAATTGGCGATCAGGGTGTGGCTGGGCATGATGCCACCGGTGAAGAAGTGCTGGGCGATCCAGTCGGTCTTGTCGCGCGTATCGAAGCGGTAGGGCTGGCTGCGATGGGAAAAGACATGGACGAACAGGCGTCCTTCCGGCGTCAGCCACGAACGGGCCCGTTCCAGCAGGGTGGCCCAGTTTGACATGTGCTCGAACATTTCTACCGACACGATACGGTCGAAAAGGCCCTCCGGCTGGAAGTCGTTCATGTCGGCGGTGATGATGGTGAGATTGGTGAGACCTCGTTCCTGCGCCCGGGTCTCGATGTGCCTGCGTTGCGGTGCGGAATTCGATACGGCCACGATCCGGGCGGTGGGAAAATGTTCAGCCATGAACAGGCTGAGCGATCCCCAGCCGCACCCCAGTTCCAATATCCGCATGCCATCTGCCAAATCGGCGTGGGCGACGGTTTGTTCCAGCGCCAGCACTTCCGCCTCTTCCAGCGTCTCGGTGCCCGATGGATAGAGGCAGCAGCTGTACTTGCGCCGCGCGCCCAGCGTCAGCTCGAAAAAGCGGGGCGGCAATTCGTAATGCTGCTCGTTCGCCGCGTCGGTGTGCTCGGCGATCGGATGATCGCGCATCGCTTTCGCGAAGGCGGCGTCGCTGGGCGGCGAATCGTAAAGGCTTTCGAGGCGGGCGCCGACAAGGAAGTCGATGCCCGATCGGGTCAGGGCATCGGGCAGCGGCATGGCTTCGACGACGCGGATGGCAGTGGCGATGGGATTCATGCCTTGGGATGCTCCTCTAAGCGTGGAACGGGCCAGAACGCGCAAATGCGCCTCTGGGTATCGCGGAAAGCCTCTCCCCGCGAGCGCAGCATGTGCGCCTCAAGCGGAGGGATGCCCGAGACATGGACCAGCAGCCAGTACATGAAGACCGGCCCGGACAGGCTCAGCCAGCCCCAGAGATAGTGCTCATCCAGACCTCCACCGGGACCGATGGCGATCACCGCATAGCCGCACCAGCCCAGCCATTCGAAGAAGTAGTTCGGATGGCGTGAAAGGCTCCACAGTCCGGTTTGACAGACGGCAATGCGATTGCCGGAAGATCGAGCGAATGCGCGCAATTGCGCATCGGCAACCGCCTCTCCGGCGATCGCTGTGCAGAGCAGGAGTGAACCGGCGATATCGCTCCATGCAAAAGCCGGAGACGGGTTGCGCGCGGCCAGAAGAATGGAGATCGCCAGCAGCCAGCCGGCGACCGCCTGAACCTGCAGGAAGGCGAACAGCCTGCATGGAAACCGCGCGCCCCACTCGCTGCGCAATTGCGCATAGCGCGGATCGTCATGACCCGGCCTGATGCGGCGCGCGATGTGGGTGCCAAGGCGCAGCGACCACGCCCCGGCAAGGGCTGCGACGAGCCACTGGCGCGGCGTCGGCGACCCGGAGATGGGTGCCAAAGCTCCGACGACCCCTGCCAGCCCAACCGCGTAGGACCAGACCACGTCCGTCCAGCCGGAAGCGCCCGGTCGGCGTGCGATCAGCCACACTCCGACCATCGCCACGGACAGCCCGGCGGCAAGCATTGCGGCGAGAAGAAAGGCGCTCATGAAAGCAGATACGCAAGGGTCTGCCGCTTGGATGCGCCCCTGCGATTTTTCCCGTCATCCAAACCGCGCTGCGCTGCGTATCTGCTTGAACGGAGACAGATGGTGCCGACTGGAGATAAGCGAATGAAGTCAGACGGGACGTTGGACATCGCCATCGTCGGCAGCGGGATTTCCGGCCTGTCGGCCGCATGGCTGCTTTCGCAGCGTCACCGCGTCACGCTGTTCGAGGCGGATGGGCGGATCGGCGGGCACAGCCATACGGCCATGGTCGGCGACACTCCGGTCGATACCGGATTCATCGTCTACAATGAACAGAGCTATCCCAATCTGACGGCTCTGTTCCGGCATTTCGACGTACCGACCAAGCCGACCGAAATGACCTTCGCGGTGTCGCTCAATCGCGGAAAGCTTGAATATTCCGGCACCGACCTTGGCGGCCTCTTCGCCCAGCGCCGCAATCTGGCATCGCCGCGCTTCTGGTCGATGTTACGCGATTTGGAGCGGTTCTATCGCCGCGCTCCGCGCGATCTGCCGGAAATGGGCACAGTGGGGCTTGGCGCGTATCTCGACGGGTTGGGTTGCGGCGCGGCCTTTCGGGACGACCACCTCTATCCGATGGCCGCCGCGATCTGGTCCACGCCGGTGCGCGACATTCCAGGCTACCCGGCGGCCGCCTTCGTGCGGTTCTGTGAAAATCACGGGCTTCTGAAACTGGGACGCCGCCCGACCTGGCGCACGGTGGATGGCGGCAGCCGCGAATATGTCGAGCGGCTGACGCGCAGCTTTGCCGACCGCATCCGGCCGTTCGCGCAGGTGCGGGAAATCCGGCGCATCGGTGGCGGCGTCGAGATCGCTTGCAACGGCTTGGTAGAGCGTTTCGACCATGTGGTGATCGCGGCCCATGCCGATCAGGCCCTATGCATGCTGACCGACCCCGACGCACGGGAAACCCGCGTGCTGGGCGCCTTCGGGTATCGTCGCAACGAGGCCGTCCTCCACTCCGATCCGGCGCTGATGCCGCAGCGCAGGCGGGTGTGGTCGAGCTGGAACTATGCCTCCGAGCGGGGCGAAAGCGCACCGGCGCTGTCGGTGACCTACTGGATGAACCGGCTTCAGGGCATTCCGGAAAGCCGTCCCCTTTTCCTGACCCTGAATCCTTTGGTGGAACCGGACCCTGCGCTCGTCCATCGCCGCGACATCTATCACCATCCGATCTTCGACGCCGCCGCCGGCGAAGCCCAAGGCGAATTGTGGTCGTTGCAGGGGCAACGCAATACCTGGTTCTGCGGTGCCTACTTCGGCGCCGGATTCCACGAGGACGGGCTGCAGGCAGGCCTTGCCGTGGCCGAGCAGCTTGGCGGCCTACGCCGCCCGTGGAGCGTCGAGGGCGAATCGGATCGCATCCAGATCACCGCACCTGCGCGGCAGCAGGTGGCGGCATGACCGGAACTTCAGCACTCTATGTCGGGTCGGTCATGCATCGGCGGGTCAGGCCGAAGCCCCATCGCCTGCGCTATCGCATGTTCTCACTGTTGCTTGACCTTGACGAGATCGACGCAGTGGCGGGTGGATTGCGGCTGTTATCGCGCAACCGTTTCAATCTGTTTTCCTTCCACGACCGCGATTATGCCGCAGGCACGGATGAGCCGCTGCGTGCGCAGATCGAGCAGCATCTGACAGCGGCTGGACTATCACCGGATGGCGGCGCGATACGGCTTCTGACGATGCCGCGCATCCTGGGCTTCGCGTTCAATCCGCTCAGCGTCTACTTCTGCCATCGCCGCGACGGGCAGCTGATGGCCGTCCTGTGCGAAGTGAACAACACCTTCGGCGAACGCCATAGCTACCTGCTCCCGGTTGGACCGGGAGATGCACCTTTCCGGCAGGATTGCGCCAAGGTGTTCCACGTTTCGCCATTCATGGCGATGGACATGCATTACGCTTTTCGCGTGGCGCCGCCCGACCAGCGGCTGTCCATCGCGATCACCGTATCGGACGGGCAAGGTACGGTATTGACCGCCGTCCATTCCGCTGAGCGCAGAGCCCTGACCGATGGTGCATTGCTGCGCGTATTCGTGACGCAGCCGCTGCTGACGCTCAAGGTGGTGGGCGGGATTCTGTGGGAGGCACTGCGGTTATGGCTCAAAGGTGTTCCCGTCCGCCACCATCCGGCCCCGCCTGCCCAGCAGGTCACGGTGGCACGGGCATGACGCGCGAAAACGTCGCCGCCGAGCCTCGCGCAGCAGCCGGGGCACGGCCTTCCGGTTCGGGCACGAAACGCGCGCAGCCCTGGCTGATCCGCCGAGTGCTGGCGCAGATCGTGTGCGGGCGGCTCACCGTCGTTCTGCCTTCGGGACGCACGATCACTCATGTCGGTACACAGCCGGGCCCGCATGGGGTCATGGAATTGCACAGCGGCCGTGCCTTTCGGCGGTTGCTTTCACGCGGCGACGTAGGGTTTGCCGAAGGCTACATCGCCGGAGACTGGACCAGCCCCGATCTGACCTCGCTGATCGCCATGGCAGCCCTCAACGTGGCGCGGCTGGACAGGATCCTGGAGGGGTTTGCGCCGATCCGGCTGTGGCGGCGCCTGTCCCACGCTCTCAAGCGCAATTCGGCGACGGGCAGCCGCAGGAACATCATGTTCCATTACGATCTGGGCAATGCTTTCTATCGGCTTTGGCTTGATGACAGCATGACATATTCTTCCGCCTGCAGCATCGCGCCGGGGCAATCACTGGAGGCATCACAAACCGAAAAGCTGGCAAGGATCACTGATCTTCTTGCTCTCGATGCGGGGATGGAGGTGCTGGAAATCGGATGCGGATGGGGAGCCCTGGCGACCCGTATCGGACATCTCGGCGCCCGTGTGAAAGGGTTGACCCTGTCCACCGAACAACTGGCCTGGGCGCGCAGGACCGTGGATGAGACCGGCCTGACCCACGCCGTGGACCTGAACCTTCAGGACTATCGGGACGAGACGGCACGTTACGATCGCATCGTCTCGATCGAGATGCTCGAAGCGGTCGGTGAAACCTACTGGCCGGTCTATTTCCGCAAGCTATCCGAATGCATCCGACCGCAGGGGCGCATCGTTCTGCAGGCCATCACCATCCGCGAGGATCGGTTCGCGTCCTACAAGCGTAACCCCGATTTCATTCAGCGCTACATCTTTCCCGGCGGCATGTTGCCCACCGTCGCCATGCTCCGACAGCAGGCTGAAACGGCTGGCCTTGCGGTGGTCGGCGAAGAGCGATTTGCCCAAGGCTATGCCGATACCCTGGCGGCTTGGCGAGACCGCTTCGAAGCGGCATGGCCGCAGATCGCGTCGCTGGGCTTCGGCGCCGAATTCCGCAGGCTTTGGACATATTACCTCAGCTACTGCGAGGCGGGTTTCCGATCCGGGACCATCGACGTCGGTCTCTACGTTCTGGAGCCGCAGCGCCGATAGCCGCTGCCGATCTCAGGTCGCGACCAGCTTGCCGGTCAGGATCACCGGCCCGGTCGGCTGACCGGTCGGCGAACCTCCCACCGGCTCGACAGATACCGCGATCGTGGCGCCTGCTGCCATGGCAGCGGATGCGGCCTCCGGAATCTTCGCCCACCCCGGCGCCGAAGGATCGAAGATCCCCATCGAGCGCGGCTTGCCATCGGCGGGGATCACCCATAGCTCGGGCGAGCGATCCGGGAGTTGCAACCCGTTGGCGGCGGAAGTCATGCGTCCGTTCGCCGGGTCGAAGCTGACGGTGACCACGCCTTTCTCGCCGGTCAGGACCGCGACCATCGGTGCCGTGCTGGCGGCCTGCTGGACCACGGGGACCCGAACGAACACGCTATCGGGCTTGCGCAGCGCCACCACACCCAGGACAAGGGCCGCGGTCCCGGCGACCAGCGTTCCTGCCTGCCACCAGCGCAAACGGGCATTGCCATGGGCTTGAGGCGATACGTCATTGGCAGGTAGCCGTGCTTCTATCGCGGTCCATACTGACGGACGGGGCGCTTCGCCGGGGCCCGAGGCCATGGCGCAGGCATGGGCATTCCATCGCGCATACGCCGCCGCAAAGTCCGGGTCGCTGTCCAGCCGCAGCCGGGCCGCTCGCCGCTCGTCGCCATCGATCAAATGGAAGGCCAGCTCAGCCGCCAGCAGTTCGTCGTCGTCAGACAGCGGCGCGCTCATTGCAGGCAATCCCTCAGCTTGAGCAGGGCCCGGCGAATGCGGCTCTTGATCGTGCCCAGCGGGGTGGATGCGCGCGCAGCGAGTTCGGCATACGTCGATCCCTCGAAGAACGCCGTCCGGATGAGATGGTGCTCCCCGTTTTCGAGTGTACCCATGCAATGGGCGAGGCGCTGCTCATCCTCGCCCATTTCAAGAATGTCGGAGGCCCCCGGTGCATCATCCGCGATTTCCGAAGCCAGTTCGATCGGGCTTGCGGCAATCTTGCCGCCGGAGCGCAGGCGATCGACCGCGCGGTTGCGCGTGAGGGTTATCAGCCAGGTCATGGCGGTGCCGCGCGACGCATCGAACGCCGCAGCACGCCGCCAAACCTGGAGATATGCTTCTTGCAAGGCTTCTTCCGCTTCGTGTCTCACAGGCAAGATACGGAGGCATACGCCGAATAGTTTCACCGAAGTGCGGCGATAGACTTCCTCGAAGGCAGCCCTGTCGCCGGACGCCACTTTCTGCAAGGCCGTTGCCAAACTGATGGCGCTCATGTCGGAAATCGTCGTGTCCATGCGCATCCATCGGGGGGTGGGCAACGTAGCTCTATCGGCTGCGAGACTATAGCGTGGGCACTTCCTTGCAAGGCGGATGTTATGACCAGGATGAAACTCCAGATTCCGGATCGCCGTGAAGCTCGGTAGGGCAGGCATCGCAGGGCTGCTGCTGGGCACCCTGGCCTCCGCCTGCTCTCCGCTCCAGATGTTCAATGCGGTGATGCCGAAGGACAGCGGCACCGTACTTGCCGTTCGCGGAGCAGCTTTCGGACCCGACCCTCGGCAACACGTCGACGTCTATCACCCCGGGAACGATTCCGCCGCCCCCCGGCCGATCATCGTCTTCTTCTACGGCGGGTCGTGGAACTCCGGCACGAAAAGCGGTTATGCGTTCGTCGGTCGCGCCTTGGCGGCGCGCGGCTTCGTTGTGGCGATCCCCGATTATCGTCTGGTCCCGCAAGTGCGCTATCCGGCTTTTCTGGAAGACAACGCCGCTGCGGTGCGCTGGGTCAGGTCGCATGCCGGCGAATTCGGCGGGGACCGTGACCGGCTGATCCTCGCCGGTCATTCGGCAGGTGCCTACAATGCCGCCATGCTGGCCCTGGACCCTCGCTGGCTCGGGAAGGACCGATCGTTTGTCCGTGGTCTGATAGGGCTTGCCGGACCCTACGACTTCCTGCCGTTCGACGGCGCGGTGGTGAAGCAAGCCTTCGCCGGGGTCGAGACACCAGAACTCACGCAGCCGGTTCATTTTGTGGCATCAGGCGATCCCCCGGCATTTCTTGCGACGGGCGACAAGGACGACGTGGTGCGCCCGACCAACAGCGATGCCCTGGCGCGAAAGCTTCAGGCCGCAGGCATACGCGTCGAACGCCGCCGCTATCCGGAAGTCGGGCATGCAGGCCTCGTCACGGCGATCGCAAAACCGCTGCGCGGCCGGGCGACCGTGTTGGACGACATGGTCGCATTTACCGATCAGGTGGCTCGGTCCGAACGGGATAAGAAGTGAGCATCCGCCGCTCATCTGTTCTCGGAGACTTGATAAATAATTCGTAATGGCTTGAGAAGATCAGGACGCCTCGACAGCGGCGTTCAGGCCTTTGCGCTCACGCTCGGTTTAATCCCGGCCTCGCTGCTACGTGCACTTGCATGCACCGGCAATGAAACCTTACACGTCGGCCACGCAACGACGATGGCACCCGGATGTTTGCCTTCCCGACAGCGGCCTTTCCGGCCGTCTGCAACGGAGGATTTGCATGAGGGCACTGTACTATGCGCCTTTGGGTGCAATGGCGCTCGCTCTTGCCGCGCCAGCATTCGCGCAGGACGGGGAACCCGTGGACTGGAGCGGCCCGTACATCGGCGGCTCGATCGGCTACACGTTCCAGAAGAGCGACAACAACGAGCACTTGCGCTTCGACACGAACGCCGATGGCAACTTCAACGATACGGTCACTACAACCACCGACGCCAATGCCTTCTCTCCCGGCACTTGCGGCGGCGCGGCACGCGGTTCGACGCCGGACAGTGGGTGCCGCGGTGACAAGGACGCGCTAAGCTGGATGGGTCACGTCGGCTATGATCGCCAGTTCGGCAGTATCGTGGCGGGCGTGGTCGCAGAAGCGGGCAAGACGTACATCGACGATACCGTCAGCGAGTATTCGACGACCCCGGCGTATTACACCATGCGCCGGCAGATCGACTGGAACGGCAATCTGCGTGCAAGGCTGGGCGTAACTACGCGCAGTGGTATCATGCCCTATGTGACGGGCGGCCTATCCTACGCCAAGGTTCAGAACAGCTTTGACACCAGCAATGGCGCGAACAGCTTTACCGAGGTGAACCGAAAGGAGGATGCGTGGGGCTGGAACCTCGGTGGCGGTGTGGAAGCCAAGGTCGCGCAAAACTTCTCGATCGGCGCGCGCTATCTCTATACCCGCTACAATGTCGGCGATTACCGCGTCGATGTCGGCGCGGGCACCGCACCGCCGACAAACCCGTTCCGCCTCACGCCATCGGGCGGCGCGAGCATCAGTCGCGGCGACAAGTTCGATACCCAGAGCGTCATGGTGACCAGCAGCTTCCGCTTCTGATCACATTCGAAAGTGAGCGGCTGCGAGCTTAGGCTTCGCAGCTGCTTTTGGTTTGTCGGTGCAGCTTATCGTTGGAGATGTTTCAGCGGCGATCAAGCGCCCAGCGACCGCTTCCGCGCGCGAGCAACAGGAGCAGGATCGCTGCCCAGCTCAGATGCGTCGGCCAGGCATCGGGATAGACGAATATCTCGATGATTGTGGTCATCCCCAGCAAAGCCGCTGCGGCTGGCCGGGTAAAGAGTCCGAGGACCAGCAGGATCGGGAACAGGTGCTCGCTGTAAGTCGCCGCGTGGGCGGCGATTTCGGGAGGGATCAGCGGCAGCGCATATTCGCTGCGGAACAGCTCGTAAGTGCCGGGAGTGATGGTGAGCAGCCCCTCCACCTTCGTCCTGCCGGACATGAAGAAAACGGCCGCGATCCCCAGCCGCGCGACGAGCAACAGCAGGGCCTCGGGCAAGAGCCGTGCGAGCAGTCGGGCTAAACGATCTTGCAGGGTAGCGAGCGACATGGTGATTACTCCGCGTGGGAAGGGCAAGCCGGCGTCACGGCGGGCGAACCGCCGGACGCAGGCTTGCGAGCATGGCTCAGCCCTTGGGCGTCAGCGATCCGGGGCCCTTCGGAGTCTTCGTAGTCACGCAGGTTCCCGCCTTGACCAGCTTCCAGGCATTGCCCTGATAGTTCGTCTTCGACGTACCCGCGCAGCTGGTGCCGGCACCCGCCTTGCAGTCGTTCTTGCCCGCAAGCGCAACGCCGTAGCACTTCTCCATCGGCTTGTCGGCGGGCGCGGCGGATGCGCTGCTCGCAATCGAGACGGCGAGCGCGGCGGCAAGGGCGGCATGGGTTTTGATCATATGGAAATGTCCTTGGTCTGATGCCTCCCGGGCGGCTGACGCGGGGCCATTTCAGTGCCGGTGATCGCGAGGAGGCAGTTCAGGTGCGGATCACGAAGGAGCATTCGGGCTCACCCGTCAAAAGGTTACGGTGTCGCGCGAACTATTTCTCTGTACGCTGCCTGTAACTTTCGCCGTCGTTGCCCCGAAGAAGGGGGGCAGGAGCGTGAATGCGGGCAAGCGAAGACCAACTCAGGAGCATGATGATCGGCGGCCTCGAAGGCGACGCCGTGGCCCATGCCGCACTGTTGTCCGCCCTTGTGCCGCTATTGCGCGCCTTCTACCGCCGCCGCATGCGCGATGGCGGAGACGATATCGAGGATCTCGTGCAGGAAACGCTGATTGCCGTTCACACCCGCCGCGCCACGTACGACCGCGACCGCATGTTCACGGCCTGGCTCTTCGCGATCGCGCGCTACAAGATGGTCGATCATTTCCGCAGCCGGCGGCGGCTGTGCCCGATCGAAGGGCTTGAGGAAATCCTCGTCGCGGAAGGCTTCGAGGATGCCAGCAACGCCCGGATGGATATGGACCGGCTGCTGGGCGATCTGCCCGAAAAGCAGGCGGCCGCCATTCGCCGCACGAAGATCGACGGCCTCAGAATCAGCGAGGCTGCCGGTCAAGGCGGGCTCAGCGAGGCCGACGTGAAGGTCTCGGTCCATCGCGGTCTCAAGGCGCTGGCATCACGGATCATGGGGGAGCGGCGATGAAGACCGATGACCTCATCAAAACCCTCTCGAAGAACGTTCCTGCGGTACGCCGTGGTGCGGTCGGTCGCCGGATCGGCGCGGGCATCCTTGCCGGCGCGCTGGTGACGATCGTGCTGGTGGTCGCGGGCCTGGGCATCCGTCCCGACCTCGGCCTTGCCATGCGCGGCTACTCGTTCTGGATGAAATGGATCTACACCGCATCGCTCGGCGTCGGTGCGCTGGTGATGGTGGCGCGCCTGGCACGCCCGGATGCGGTGCGGCTGCGCTGGTTGTGGGTTATCGCAGTGCCGGTGGTGCTGCTGGCGATGATCGGCGGCACCGAGATGGCGCACGTTCCGCCCGGCGACTGGCTGGCGATGTGGCTGGGGCAAAGCTGGAAGGTGTGCCCGTGGATCGTGCTGGCACTGTCGGCGCCGATCTTCGTAGGCCTGCTCTGGTCGTTCCGCCGGCTGGCTCCGACGCGGCTGCGTGCCGCCGGGGCGGCGGCCGGACTGGCTTCCGGCGCGTGGGCCGCCACGCTCTATTGCCTGCACTGCCCCGAGGTATCGGCGATCTTCGTTCTGACATGGTACACGCTGGGCATCGCGCTCGCCGCCGCTGCCGGAGCCGTGCTCGGGCCGCGCCTGCTGCGCTGGTGAAAAGAAACTTTCGGGTGCTGTAACCGATCCCCGTCCACCACCGAACTGGAGGGGCCAATCGGGCACGACAATTCGGAGAGAGTTTCATGAACAGCATCAAGATGGGCGCCAGCTTCGCCGCCACCGCCGCCATCCTCGCCCTCAGCGCCGCCACCCCGGTCATCGCCAAGGACGCCAAGGCCGAAACCGTCCACTGCTACGGCGTCAACAGCTGCAAGGGCACCTCGGACTGCAAGACCTCGGCCAACGACTGCAAGGGCATGAACGTGTGCAAGGGCCACGGCTTCAAGGAAATGACCGCCAAGGCCTGCACCGCTGCCGGCGGCATGCTGACCGAAGCGAAGTAAGCCTTCCTGCCCGGCCGTCGCACCGGCCGAGCACCCTCCTGCCGCAGAGTCAGCCCCATGCCCTTCGCCGCTGCACCCCCGAGCGAACCGACCTTTTCCGGCTACGGCCTCGGCCTGCGCAAGGAGCACTACCGCGACTTTCTGGAAACGCAGGTGCCCGTCGATTTCGTCGAGGTCATCTCGGAGAACTTCATGGTCGATGGTGGGCGCCCGCGCGACACCTTGCGCCGGATACGCGAACGCCATCCCGTGGCACTGCACAGCGTTTCCATGTCGATCGGGTCCGCCGACGGCCTCGACCGCGCCTACCTTGCCCGCCTTCGGCAGCTGGTGGACGAAATCGAGCCGCTGTTCGTATCCGACCACCTGAGTTGGTCGCGGTTCGAAGGGTTCAATTCGCACGACCTGCTGCCGCTTCCCTACACCGAGGAAGCGCTGGACGTGGTCTGCGCCAACGTGACAATGGCACAGGACGTGCTGCAACGTGCGATGCTGATCGAGAACCCCTCCAGCTACGTCGCCTTCGACGGATCGGGGATGAGCGAATGGGAGTTCATCGAGGCGCTGTGCCGCCGCACCGGCTGCCACCTGCTGCTGGACGTCAACAATATCTTCGTCAGCGCTTCCAACCACGGTTTCGACACGTTGGACTATCTCGCCGGCATCCCTGCGGACCGGGTGCGACAGGTTCATCTGGCCGGCCACAGCCAAGGCACGGATATGCTGATCGACACCCATGACCGGCCGGTGCCGTCTTCGGTATGGGCGCTCTACGAACACGCCATGGGCCGCCTCGGCCCGATCGCGACGATGATAGAGCGGGACGATGCCATTCCGCCGCTGGGCGACCTTCTGGACGAATTGGCCCTCGCACGCACTATCGGTCGCAATGCGGACAGGAGAGCGGCATGAACCTCAAGGCATTGCAGCACGATTTTCGCGCGTGGCTGGTGGACGGCGGGGAAGATTACGCTGACCGTTTCGAACGTCGCGCCCGGCCCGGCCTGCTCGTCTACCAGAACAATTATCGCAGCCAGCTCGTCGCCTGCCTTTCCGAGGCCTTCGAGCGATTGCACGCATGGCTGGGCGACGAGGCGTTTCTGGCCGCAGCCATCGCGCATATCGATGCGGTTCCGCCGACGCACTGGACGCTCGATGCCTATCCGAGTGCCTTTCCCACGACTATGGCCTGCCTCTACCCCGATGACCCAGAGGTCGCCGAACTCGCGTGGATGGACTGGGCGCTCGCGCGTGCCTTCACCGCTGCCGACGCAGCGCCGCTGACTTCTGCGGCGATCGCGCAAGTCGATTGGGACCGGGCGGGAATCGTGTTCACGCCTTCGCTTGTGATGGCCGAGATCGCCACGAACGCTGCTGCGATCTGGTCCGCGCTGGCGGCGGGCGAGATTCCCCCGCCAGTCCGGCCACTGCCTGAAACGGGCAGCCTGCTGGTTTGGCGAGATGGCTTCACGCCGCGCTTTCGCACCATCGACCCAGTCGAGCGCGGTGCGGTCGAACGGATGCTCGCACGCGGCAGTTTCACTGACCTGTGTGCCGCCATGGTCGAGGATATGGGAGAAACCGTGGGGGTCGCACGGGCCGGAGCGCTGCTCGGCCAATGGGTCGGCGACGGATTGATCGTCGGCACAGGCTCGCCAGACTTGTGAACCTTTGACCCCGTATCATCTACTGATGCCCGACCTTGAGCGGAGCTATCGGCAGGTTCGCAGGCCGTGGCACTACTATATCGGCTTCTTGCGTATTCTGCCGTAGAAATCGCGCTTTCCGATCTGAACTCCTTTCATGCGCAGGATGTCGTATGCGGCGGTGGCGTGAAAATAGAAGCTGGGTTGCGAGAATGACAGCAGGACATCCCCGGCTAAAACATCGATATGACTGGCGCGAGTTCGCAAAAAGCGGACGGCTACCTTGACTTGGCTCGGAAACGAATTTTTTGCCAGCTGGCAAGTCTGAGCATCGAAGAAGTCATTCTTGGCTTTTTTGGCAGACCTCAGAACCCGCCGGTCCGGTATCCCATGCCCGCCGCGCTACTTCCCGTGGCAGTTCGATGTTGATTTCGAGGCGATCGGCCGTGGTGGTCCCCAGGACATCTTCGATGCCCAGCTCGACGTGCGTGAGCTGCTGCGTTCGCAGGACAAGACCGAGTGGGTCATCATCTCCACCGGCATGTTCATGAGCTACCTGTTCGAGCCAGACTTCGGCGTTGTGGATCTGGAGAACAACGAGGTTCACGCACTCGGCAGCCTGGACAACGCCGTGACGCTGACGACACCTGACGACATCGGCGTGCTGACAGCCGAAATCATGTTCTTCGAGCGTACTGATCCGCAACGAGATCGTCTTCCTTGCCGGTGACACCGTTACCTACGGCGGGGTCGCGGACGAGCTCGAGGCGAACGGCTCGATCGGTGTGGAACCGCTCAATGCAGCCGATATCCCCTGACACCGAGTTAGGACGGCCAAACCCCCTCCTCCAAACATCATCGCCTCGGTAAATCGACGGACAGACGAAAATCAGGTCTTCTCGGACACCATGAGCGGGGCTCAGCGTATTTCTGGATCCGTTCTATGTACCGCCCCCCGAACAGCGGCAAAGTCCCACGACCTTCCGACAGCACGCGACCAAAGGCTGCTCATTACGGGACAATTGCTGCGAAGCCGCGAACGTCCGCTTCAACTAAACTGGCCGCTTCCGTGCATGATCGTAAATAAAAGCCTCGTCCCACGACTTTCAGGCAATAATCGACCAGATTTTACTGATTGCCTCTAATCGCCAAGCTTGACGTCTTGGCAGAAAACCCGACATCTGCATCTGAGATCAGGAAAAAAGCGGCTCGCAACTAGGAAAGCAACGCCTTTATCCGGGACGCAAGCGCTTCCATCGTGAAAGGCTTGGTGATAATCTGCATGCCGACTTCAAGATGTCCATGATTTAGAACAGCATTTTCAGCATAACCAGTGATGAAAAGGACTTTTAGGTCCGGCTGATTTGATCGTAGCGCGTCGGCCAATTGCCGACCGTTCATGCCTGGCAAGCCGACGTCTGTCACCAGGAGGTCGATCTTTCCACCTCGGGCGATAATGTCCATGGCTGTCGGCCCGTCAGGGGCTTCGATGGCGGAATAGCCAAGGTCGCCAAGCGTTTCGGTGATGAGCAGGCGAATGGTCGCCTCGTCATCGACAACCAAAACCGTTTCGGTGCCCTCTGCGCGCGGTGCTGATGAAAAGTCTGCTTGCGATGCTTCGTCTTCGACGGCTTGGCCGTTGCGGGGCAGGTAGATGGTGACGGTGGTACCAAGCCCAGGTGTGGAATGAATCCGGACCTGGCCGCCGGACTGCCGTGCGAAGCCGTAGATCATGGACAGACCCAGCCCCGTGCCGCTGCCGATAGGCTTGGTCGTGAAGAATGGCTCGAAGGCTCGCGAAATCACCTCCGGCTCCATACCGCTTCCCGTGTCGCTGACCGAAACACAAACAAAATGGCCTGGGTCAATGTCGCGCTCGCGACCGAAAGTTTCATCGACACGGCAATCCTGCGTCTCGATCATCAGACGTCCGCCATCGGGCATTGCGTCGCGCGCGTTGATACACAGATTGAGAATCGCGTTTTCAAGCTGATTTGGGTCGACCAAGATCGACTTCAGGTCCTCTGCGAGCTTTGTTTCCACGACGATGGACGGACCAACGGTTCGCCGGACCAAATCGTCCAGTCCACTGACCAGTCTGTTCGCATCGGTTGGACGGGGATCGAGCGTCTGCCTTCGGCTGAACGCCAGCAGCCTGTGGGTGAGTGCTGCCGCCCGCTTCACCGCATCCTGCGCGGCGGTCATGTATCGGCCGATATCGGAGGCTCGACCCTGTTCGATACGCAAATTGATCAGTTCGAGGCCACCGCTGATTCCGGTTAGGAGATTGTTAAAGTCATGTGCCAAGCCTCCGGTCAGTTGCCCGACGGCCTCCATCTTTTGCGATTGTCGCAGGGCATCTTCGGCGGCCACTAGTTCTGCGGTGCGCTCGGCCACCTGGCGCTCGAGCGATGTGGCCAGATCCGCCAATTCTCGCTCGGCGCGGCGGCGCTCGACAGCGTCGCGGGTGCGCTCAGCCACTTCGCGCATGAAAGCGATATCGTCTTCAGACCAATGCCGCGGTGCCTCGTTGTTGACGAAAATGAGAGCGACGAACCCGCCTTGCTCATGAAGGGGCATGTTGATGAAGGCGCGCGCACTGATCGCTTCCAGAACAGCCGACGTCTGAGCCGTGCGCGGATCGAGGCGGGAGTCATCGACACTTACGGTCTCACCGCGCTTTAGGTCCTCGATATAGGTGCCATGCGCGCGAAACTGGAGGGTGCCCGCTATGGTGGTGACGCCGGCGGCATTCCAGTCGCGTTCGATCGTGATCGTTTCGTTGACAGGGTCGACCATGCCATAGCCCGCGCGGCTGACGCCAAGAGTCTCCCCTAGGACTTCTGCCGCAGCATGGGATATGTCAGCACTATGATCGAGATCGCGAATCAGGTCATGGAGACGTACGAGCGCCTGGCGCTTTAGTTCTTCACGCTTGGCATTGGTGATATCGACCGAAACCCCGGCAACCCGCAACAGTTTACCCTCGACATCGACGAATGGCTGTCCGCGCGACGAAATCCAGCGTGTGCTGCCGTCGGGCCAGACGATGCGATATTCTTCCTGATATTCGCGGCCCTTCAAGCCAGCTTCGATCATCTTGTCGATCGCCCGGCTGCGGTCGTCGTGGTGGACGGCCGCGATCCGATCCTCGAACGAGAAGGGCTGATCGAGCGGTCGGCCGAAGAGCATCTTGCACTCTTCCGAGGCGGTGAGCGTCCGCGAGGCTAGCTCGAAGCTCCACGTACCAAAACCGCCCGCCCGCAATGCGAGCGCCAACTCGCGCTCGCGCTCCTGCTGGGTAAGCAAACGATTGCTCACTTCCGCCATCAGCGCGGCATTGTCGCGCTCCAGGCCGGATAGACGCTCACGTTCAAGCGTAACGTCAACCTGACTTGCGAAGAAATAGGAAAGTCTCTGGTCCGCGTCGAACACCGGGGCCATGAGGAGCCGATTCCAGAATGGCTCGCAATTCTTTCGGTAATTCTGGATATCCACCTCAACCGGTTCGGCCTGCTCCACCGCATGGTGCAGCTTGCGCCTTGTCTCGGGATCCGTGTCCTTGCCCTGTAGGAACCGACAATTGCGACCAAGGATTTCATCACGCTCGTAGCCGGTCAGCCTGCAAAAGGCGCCGTTAGCGAAGACCACCGGATTATCTGGAAGCCTGGGATCGGTGATGATCATTGGCATGCGGGTCGAATGGACGGCGGCGACGAACGGATCAGTGAAAGGGTCAAGCCCGCTCAATTCGCTGGTAATACGTTCGTCATCTGCGACGCTTTTGCCAGAGCGACTGTGAGGAATGTTGGCGTGGTCGGTCAAATTGGCTTCCTCACGAGTGCAGCGGGACAGCTGCGCCGATGCGCAACGCAACCCTGATAGGGCAAATTATGCAACGAAGCACGTCGCGAACGTCGCAAACCTATACCGAGTGATTTGGGTAAAAAGAGGCTGAGGAGAGCTTATGGATTCTTTCGATGTGCGGCAGGCCGTTATTCCTGGTCTGTCGCAACATGGTTTGCGATGGCTTCCAGAATGGCGCTGTTCCTATAGGGCTTGTCGAACACCGCCTGAAAAAGTTCGGGCCGCTCACGGGCGATGTTACCTTGCGCGCCGCTGACAAGAATGATCGGCAGGTTTGCAAGCGCCGCATCTGCGCGCACCGCCTCGGCGAACTCCAGACCCGTCATCATGGGCATCATAAAGTCGGTGACTACTAAATCGGGCCGTCTCTTACGCACCGCAGCGAGTGCGGCCTCGCCGTTGGAAACGGTGTCCACCTCGTACCCTTCGTCCTCCAATATGTTGGTAAGCATCATGGCGAGGAGAAATTCGTCGTCCACTACGAGGATATGCGCCATAGTCTAGTCTCTCCCCGGGTTCATCCCCACGGCTGTGTGCCGCTTAGCGTTGAGGATGGGGAGGCACCTGGCGGGCACTGAGCGCCCCGCCGAGCATCAACCCGTTCGGAGCGAAGTCCACCGCGTGGACCGACGTGTCGAAATGGCTGTCGCGCATCTTTTGGATAGAGACAGCCCGAATAAGCTGGTCGTCCTCCTCAAAGAGCCGCAGGAGGATCATATTGTCGAGAATGGCGGAAATTTCCCTGGCTGGTGCCGCGACGTCGGAACCGACCAGTTCGCGGATTTCCCACGTCGCCAACGTGGTAACGCCTTCGGCTCTGAGTTGATCCATCAGACAGGCGAAAAACTCAATGAGCCGCGGGCGGTGAACAGCCGCGCGTTCAAAACCGCCGAAGCCATCGATGAACAGTCTCTTGATACAGAGCGAGCGCACCTGAGCGAGCAACTGATGGGCCAGCTTGTCCAGCATATTGTCCGCGAGCGGCATGCGTTCGATTGTCAGGACCTGGCCTTCCTGATCGGCCAGGCGAATGCCGAGAGCCGCCGCTTTAGTGCGCAGGCGATCGGGCGTTTCGAAGAAACCGAAATGAAGCGCGGGTTCAGCATCGCTTGCCTGCGACAGAAAATGAATGCCCAAGGTCGTCTTGCCACTGCCGGAAGGGCCGGCCAGCAAGGTGATCGAACCTTCAGGAAGGCCGCCGCCCAGCATCGCATCAAGCCCAGGAACGCCGATGCTGAGCTTGCTCTCGGCCCGGACGCTGGCCTCAACCCGTGCCGGCAGAGACTCGATTCGGGGGTAGACGGTGATGCCCTCATCGCTGATTTCGAACTTGTGAAGGCCCCCCAGCGCCCGGCTGCCGCGCGACTTGCGGACCTGCAGCTCGCGCACGGTGCGCACGCCGGCAAGCGTATCGGTGAGATCGATCACGCCATCGACCATCGTATGTTCGGGATTGAGGTCGGTCACGCTGGAACTGGTGAGGAAAAGCACTGTACAGCCAACGAAGGCGGCCTGACCCTGCACCTCCGCGACGAACGTCTTGACGTCGAAGTCCGTGTCGGCGCGATCCCGTGCGTTAAGCAGACCGTCAAACACGAGAAGAGTGGCGTCCTGACGTTTGGTTTCCTTGCGCAACATCTTGACGACGGCATCGAGCCCTTCGTCGCGCAGAGTCTGGAAGACGCTGATATAGGTGATCGCCGCACCCAACTGCGAGCGGTCGAAAAAGGCCAGCGGATCCATGGTCTGGAACAGCCGCTCATGGCTTTCGGACAGGAGCGTGACATAGAGCACCCGTCCGCCTCCCGCGATATGCGCGAAGGCGATCTGGTTCGAAAGGATCGTCTTGCCCGCTCCCGGCTGCCCCTGGATGATGTAGGAGGCGCCGGAGATGAAACCGCCCGCCAAAATCTGGTCCAGGCCGTCTATCCCGCTTGTTAGACGGTGTGCGTGCTGCATTGGTGGGTATCTCCTGGAGCGGTCGTGTTATGCTCCTACCGTTCCCGCGCGCCGGGTAAAGCGAAAGCTCGAACCTTCCTCGATTTTAGCAATTTTCATAAGGCCGCGGATTCCTGTCAGGAGCATTGCCTTGTCGCAAGGCTTGTTGACGACAGCCTGGAACAGGTCGGGATGGCTACGTTCGATCTCAGCTTGCGCGCCGCTCATCAGCACGATCGGCACATCGCAAATCTGCCGTTCGGCGCGAACCGCGCGGACGAGATCAAGGCCGGTCGTGACCGGCATCATGAAATCAGTGATGATAAGGTACCGAGCACATGCTCTTGCGCAGACTGAAGCATCACCGCCATTGAAGGTTGTTTCGATATCGCAACATTAATTCCCAAGAATGTCGGCGAGTAGCATGAGAAGCTGTGAAAGGCCGCAAGATATTCTCGGGCCATTTTCTTTGAATGCGAAACCGTGAACAAGGTAGCGGGGGCCTCTGGCGGGACAGACCGGTTCTGGGTTGGAAGTCGCCTCAGAGCAGGGGAGTTGCGAACGGCGGCAAAGTCCCAACCTCGGCCGTTCCCGCTTTTCTTTTACCCTGATGATATTGCCTTTGATAGCTCATCCGAGCCCGATTCCACGGCTCTGCGCTGGCTTGTGATTGTCAATTATGCGCTCGCCGCGTGATGATGCGATCGCGCTATGCCGTTCTCCGCTTCTGCTCTCGATAGCGTCCGCCAGCTTCTCCTTATCGTCGGTATAGATTGCAGCGTGCTGCCGGGCACGGCTAATCGCGACATAGGCGGACCTTGCATCCACGGTATTCGCCCGGAAGCTTTCCAGATGCGTCATCGACCGATCCGCTGTCGCGCCTTGGCTGCCATGCACGGTGCCTACCCACCCGTGCCGGATATGCCGGTCACCGGTATTGTCGAGCGACAAGGTATGCTCGTGCCCGCGGGCGTCGACGGCAGTCATGGTGCGTGCCTCGGCATCGATACCGACCACCGCCGCAGTCGCGCCATTCACCCGGCCGGCCTGACGATCGTTGCGAGTAAACTGCACGCGGTCACCTGCCGCAAATTCACGCTGCACTTCGGCGAAGCTTTCGACCTGCCCCCGCCCCCACTTGTCGAGACGCCACTCGATCGCCCGCCCCTGCTGGTCGTGAAGCGCGATCCGGTTGGCATCGCTGTCGACATGTACCACCCGGTAAGCCTGCCCCTTCTCGATACCGTGCCGCTCGTAGTCGCGCCGGAAGGTCACCACGTCGCCGACTTCGTACCCGCGCGCATGGCGCGCCTCCTCCCGGGTCAACCCCTTGCTCTCCAACGTCGCTACGGTGAGCCCCTCGCCCCGGATCGTGCCATCCTTGCGCAACTCAGCCCGAATAGCCTGCGTCAGCAGCTCACGCCCCTCGCGCGTGGTGTCCATGACCAGCGTGCGCTCACGCTCCCGGACAGACAATGCGGCATAGTCTCGGGCCATGGCGATGCGCCGGTCGGCAACATCAGCAAGCTCGGCGACACGGCCCCCACCCCGGTCCAGCGCCTCCAATGCCCGTTTCCCGTCGCCAGCGATCGTCGCCTGTACCGCTTCGCGCGTAAGGTCGTTCTGCTGCCGCACGATCTTGTCGAGCACGAAAGTCCGCATACCGGCGTCCTGCAGCTGACCAAAAGCCCGGCCAGCCTCGACACTGCCAAGCTGCTTTACATCGCCGACCAGCACCACCCTGGCGTTCGCGCGCTCAGCCATGCCGAGCAGGCGCGCCATGTCGCGCGCACCGACCATCGAGGCCTCGTCGACGATCCAGGCTTCGCGGGCCTTGGCGGCATCGGCTATGAGCTGCTCGCCCGTCAGCACCGCCTTGGCAACCGTATCGCCCTTCGTGCCGGTCGCATCACCGAGTAACGCTGCCGCCGCCGCCGTGGGCGCAAAGGCGCGAACCTGATAGCCCGCACTGCGCATCCCTTCCGCATAGGTCGCGAGCACCGTGGTCGTCTTGGCCGTGCCGGCATAGCCTTGTACGCCCGCGACACGGTCGTGCCCCGCCAGCAAGCCAATGGTCGCAGACTGCTGACCCTCAATCCACTTGTGCCCCTCAGCCTCGGCAAAGAACGCAGCCGTGGTAACGATCCGCGCCGCGTCCTGCCGCGAATGCGGCGCTGCGGCTGCATTCCGCCCGGCATGCTCTATCGCCAGCATCCGCCGTTCGGTCGCCACGGCCTCCCGGGTTGTGAAGCCCTGCCCCGCCGCCCCCCGTTCGCGTGCAACCAGTTCACCACCTGCTCGTGCCCTACCGACGGCAGCCGCGATCTCGGCCGCGCTCACCTTGCCGCCCGCATGTTCGCCGGCGCGCGCTTCCAGGGCGGCGGCACCGAACACCGCCTCGCGCTCCGACAAATGACGCGCGGCAGCGGCGACGGCTAGTGTTGCGGCAATCTCCGCCCTCCCCGTCTCCGCCAATCCGCGTGGCCCATCCTTTACCGCGCGGCTCTCCGCAGCTACGATCGCCGCGATGCGCTCGGCCTCCCCGAAGCCGGCCGCATCAGCCTGGGCCCGCCAGCCCGGTACCAGCGCCTCGCGCGGGATCTCTTCCTTAGCCTGACGGGTGGCCAGCGTCAGCGTCGCCTTCTCGGCCGCAGTCGCATTGGCCCGGGTCTTGCCGCGCTCCGCCAGCGCGGCTTCCACCTGATTACCCCGCGCGCTGAATTGCCGGATCGCAGCCTCAGGAACGACTGCCAGCTCGAACATCGAGCCCTTGGCCTCCCGCAGCGCATAGCCGAGCTGACGCGCCTCTTGCGCCAGCGCCTGCCGGTAGATCGCGCCCGCATCCTTATAGATGCGGAAGAAGGACAGGCTTTCCAGACTGCGCCATATGCCCGCCTTGTCCTGCGTGGCGTTGAGGATCACAGCATGGGTGTGAAGCTGGGGATCCTGTGCACGGCTGGTATTGTGCCGGAAGGTCGCCACCGCCAGCTTGCCGGTCTCGACCGTCTTGATCTCCCCGCCCTCACGAACCCGGGTCGCCGCGCCGTGCCGCTCGATATAATCGAGGGCCGTGCGCACCGCTTTGTCGTGGGCGCCTATGAGGCGCCGGTCACCGGCGACCTCAGCCATGATCGACACCGACTTGGGTGCGGAGAAAGTCACATCCCACCCCGGCCGATGCTCGCGCTCACCGTTCCGGATGGTACCAAGCTGCCGGCCATTGGGCAGTTCGCCTTCGAGGCCGCTTTTGAAGGCGGCGCGGTCCACCTCGCCGACCAGCCCCAGCGCCCTGGCACCCTCGCCGAACCAGGCGCTCGGCGCTTCCCCGCCTTCCGAATAATAGTCGTCAGCTTCGTAGTAGCTGGAAGCCTGCGCGGCGCTTTTCAAAGCTGCGACGCTGGCAACCACTTACAGCGCTCCCCCGGCGGTGCGGTCCTCGCCTGGATCTGGCATCGCTACCGCAGGAACAGGCGATGATGTCGGCGCCGGCTCCGACGCCGGCACCTGTACCGATACCCTCGCAGTTCCAAGAGGGACGGTAGCTTCCGCGATGTCGGGCCTCTCCATATGCGATCGACTGATCGCCACGCGCGCGATCGGCAAGCCCGACAAGCGCAAAAAGCCGGTCAGCGGCGGCAAGTGACCGATCTCGCTGTCGAGCACGATCTGCTTGGTCTGCCGTAAGGTCGAGAGCGAACCCTTGTCGCTCATGGCGTCGCTGTCGAGTGACGCGCTCGAGCGATGCTCTTCGATCTCCGACCGCCCCAGCAGCTCGGTGGCCCATCTGGTACTCTCCGGATCGCCGAGACGCATGACAAGCTGCGTGCCGGTCTGACCGACGATCGTGCCTGTGGCATGCTGGCCGTAGGTTTCACGAAGCTGACCGATCGCCTGGAAGGCGATCACCACCGCTGCCCCAAACTTGCGCCCCTCGGGGAGCAAGCTCAGCAGCCCCGATGCGCGCGGCAGCGCCGGCAATTCGTCCAGGATCAACCACGCCCGGGGCGCGCCGCGGATCGGCCGGTCCAGGATCGCGGCCACGGCGCAGTCCAGCCAGCACCCCAGCAGCGGTTTTGCCGCGGCAAAATTGCGCTTGCGCGAAGCCAGAAATATCCAGGGGTTCGCGCCTTCGATGTCCGGCAGGCGCTGATAGAAGTCGTCGAAGCTGAGGCTGGGTCCATCCCCCGCCGTCCGCTTCAATGAGCCGACGATCTTCGCCGCTTCGGCAAGGCAGAACAGCACGCTCGCGGTCGCCTTGTCGGCATCCTTCTGGAATACCCGCGATGCTTCGGTCCCGCGCGTCAGGGTCGCCAATTGATCGGGGGTCATGTCGCGAAGGGCATAGACCAGTTCACCGACACTGCCCCTGCCCTGCTCCCAAAGGCGCCGGATCACAGCAGCGGCGACGAGCCGGGCCTGATCGTACCAGACATCATCGCCAGTAGCGTTGCCTCCCGGCTTCGGAACGATGAACCCTGCCAGCCGGTCGGCATCGGAGGCAGAGCGCACATCATCGAACGGGTTCCAGTAGGCGCACCGCTCGTCAAAGGGATTGAGGATCAGGTCGCCGCGTTCGGGACGGTAGTAGCGCGCGACATAGCCGCCATCGACATCATGGACGAACGCATGCTGACCGCGCCGTTCCACCTCGTCGAGCAGCGCCCAGATCGCGGTCGTCTTGCCGGTGCCCGTCGCACCGGCAAGCAGGAAGTGCCGAGCCTCCTCGCTCTCAGGGACTGGCACCCCGCCGATCGTTACCGGATGTGTTCCAGCGCCAACCGAGACCATGCGCGCAAGCGTCTTTGCATCCACCCGCTCGGCGCCGCGCACCGTGCGGTCGCGGCCGGCGCGCTCGCCTTCCGCCAGCCAGGCCCGGCGGCGCCAGCGGTACAGCGGTATGCCGATGGCGATCCCGCACAGCACCGCACAGATCCCCATCCGCCATAGCAGGCGCTTGAAGGCACGGGTGGCCGGACTCTCCGCAGCGAGGATTTCATCACGCACCGCAACCCGGGCGCGCGCCTCGTATGTCTGGAGGTTCCGGCCGAACGGATCGAGGAGCTCACGTCCCTGAACCTTGAGATAAAGGCTGGCCCCGCGCCGGGTGAGGTCGGGTGCCGTCTTCCATCCCGCAAAGGCGCCCACGCCGGCACACACCAGGATCAAGATCGCCGCCACCTGGGCCCGGGCGTTGATGCCAGCCCAGCGCCGGTTCTGGCTCGCCTGACCGCGCGAGAGGATTTCTGCGCGGCGCGTCATCGATCAGACTTTGCCCCGACGCAGCGCCATCAGAAATCGGCCTTCGCTTTGGCGAGCTGCCGATCGAAGATCCGATCCGCGTCGAGCGCGATCTGCTTCAGGCGCTCCTCGCCTTGGCCTGGTTCCGCGAGCGCCGCCGCATAAGCAGCCCCGGCCGCATAAAGGGTCCGCTGGATCAACCGATCGGTCAGTTCCGAACGCGTCGTCAGCCGCTCTATCGCTTCGCGCAGTGCTTCCACATCAGGGGAATTTGGAAGCGCAGCGGCAGTGCTGTCAGAGCCGGCAGGCTCGGCGCCCCTGCCCCCGACCAGCGCTGCGATGCCCAGCTCGAGCGCGCGAACCGTCGCCTGATAGAGCGGCAAGCCGACATCCGCCGCGTACCCTTTTAGCGCAGCAGCCTGAGTATCTGTTACTCTTCCTGTCAGCATCACACGTGCCATCGCCACCTACCTCGGCAGTATGCGGAGAGAATACGCACTTTCATAAATAAGTATAGTCCACGTTGACACCGCTTTCCATGTATGTTGCCATTGGTCATCTGGTCACTGCGACCACATATCGACTACGCTATGGAGGCAGCACACGTGCGTAGGGTGTGGACAAAAACAGAGCGAGGCAAAGCCTCGCCCCTTCTTCCTTCGGAATACTTACCCGAGCGTTCATCATGGCGCTAAGCGGGTTCGCCTCCGGCGCCTTGGTGGCAGCTCCGATGGCGGCGGTGCTGACGTGGCTGACGGTCACCTGGCAGCAGCACGTCGACATCCGGGTCGAGCGCGACACCGCCGTCGTGCGGGCCGACAGGGCTGCATTCGACGCGGGGTTCAACCTTGACTGGCAGGCGATGGCGGGGCGGCGGCTGGAGCCGACATCGAAGCTGGCATCAGGGGCGACAGGCTGCGATCCGAGCGCCGCAGCCGAGCTTGCACGCCTGCGCCAGCGGGCGAGCGAGCTCGAGCAAAGACTGGCGGGCAGCTCTGCGGATCGCGCCGCCGATGCGCAGGAGCTTCGCGCTCTGATGAAGGAGACAAACCGATGATCTCGGTGCGCTTTGTCGGTCCCTGCTTCCTGCTCGCGATGCTGTCGGCCTGTGGTTCGGGTGGACCCTCGCTCTCGGGATCGGCCTCGGAAAGTTCAGGCTCGAGCTCGAGCTTGTCGAGCCTGTGGGAGAAGGTGCGCGCGCTCGGCTTTGAAACCGGCAAGACCTACGAGATGCCGGCGACCGGGATCATGGCCGATGCCTTCCTTGCCGATATCGAAGCGCGCGGCATGCCGCTCGATGCCCTTGCGCGCATGCTCCTCTCACCGGGTGAACAAGGGCGGCCGCGCTTCGATGTCTCGGTCGAGGCGCATGTCGTGCCCACCCGCGTAGAGATTGCCGAGACTGGCATCGACAAGATGCGTAGCATAACCCCGCTCGATCCCGATCACATCGTCTACGCCGCTCCCATCGCGCTCGCCATGCAGCCGCGCAAAGGCTGGGAAGTGGAGGCCATCGACGACCGCCACGTCGACCCGCAGTTCGACACGCCGTTCTTCCGTGCTCATCGCCGGCCTTCGACGTATGACGAGGAACTGCACATCCGCTACATGGAGATGCTGGCGATCTCGGCGATCTACACCAACACTGTGTTCGCGCTGATCGACAACGAGCTTGGAACGTCCCGCCTGTCTGACCCGGAGGCTGCCCGCAGACAGGTGCTGATCACGTTTCAGGCGATCCCGATGGATACCCTGAAGGCCGCGCTCGTAGAGGCGGCGAACCAGGTGGTCGGTGGCCGCTTCTCCACCGACCTCACGGGCTCGGGCAACATCCATTTCACGCATATTCCGGCCGGCGATTTTGTCGCCGATCCGCGTGGGCTGACCTGGACCAGAGCCGGAGGCGTCTGGTTCGGCGATGGCCGGATCAACGGGCAGACTGTCAATCTGCGGCTCGCCTCGACATCCTCGTTGTCGCAGCGCCAGGCGCAGACTGGAACGCAAGGCACGAACGCTGAGGCGAAAGTTGAGGGAGGTGCGAATGTTGGTCCGGTTCAATAGCACCGTGCTGGAGACCTACGATCCCGATTGGGAGGCGAAGTGGGACCGGGCTCATGCCATGATGCGCGAGCTTGAAGTGAAAGACTGGTCCAGCCTGACAGCGGAAGATCGTGACCGGCTCGACAAGCTGCGCCGGTCGTTGCCCGTCATTTTCGATGCGAGTCATCGTACCCCAAACGACTACATCCGGTTTCACCTTTCGTTGACACTCAAGGAAGCCGATGAACTCGGTATCTGGGCTTGGATGCCTGTTCTTCCAGATGATGCTGATATCGATAGGACGCGTGCGGCGGTTGCCGAGGTTTCGCGCTATATCGAGACGGTGAAGCGACGTCGCACCACAGTCGAAATGTGTCGGCGGGCGGGATTGAAGCCAGGATACGTTAGCACGCCGCCCAATCTCACCTGGCGTACCCGTTGGGCTATGCTGCAGTACCGGCTCGGTCGATCTGCAAGACGTCGCGGCAAGTAACGCCAGCTCGAAGACGGGCGATGACATCGCCCGAGGCTGCGGCAACGGCCGGCCGCTGCGCATCATTCACGCAAAACTTGGCGAGCGGATTCGCGTCTGATATCGTGGCCGGGCGCTGCGCAAAAGGCGGCGCCGGGACTGGTAATCCCGCCAATGGCTCAACTCGGAAAACACGGTTTTCCGGGGTGCCGTCGCGCATGTCCAAACCTTCGGGTGAAAGGCGGCGGCGCATGTCATTGGCATGTTACCAGCTCCGGCGGCTCCCGCGCGTTAGCGTGCGGGAGTTCGGGGTCGGTCCGCGTGATACTCCGAGGTCTTCCGTTACCGCTCCTGACGCGGACCGGAGGTGCATATGGACAGTATCGTTCCTGCTACGTCATCTCGCCTTGGCGCTGCAGCGCCGGGTGCTGCGATCATCACGTTGCCCGGGGAGAGCTCCGAGCTCGGCGCGCTGTGGCGCCGCTACGATGCCCGGCCGGTCCGGCTCGTGCGCACGCGCGAGGGACGCAATTTCAGTTTCGTTCGCTTCGAGCGGGCGCATTCATTCATGGCGGGTATGGCGCGCCCCGCCGATGAAGACATGGCCGATTATCTTTACTCGGCCGGCATTGTCGCACAGCTTGCGATATCATCGCACCTGCTCGATGTGGGCTTTCCGGACATGTGGTGCGCCAAATACATTGGTCTCCACGTTGACCGTTCCCTCGCCTACGCCAACGCCACGGGCTTCGGGTACGAGGATACCGATACCGAACGCCTGATGCAGGTGCTGTCGCCTTATTGGAAGTGGAACACCATGAGCCAGATGCAGGGCATCGAGCCGGACGATGGCGGCTTTACGCGTGAGGATGTCGCCGGGATCATCGCCGCTCTGGTGGACCACGTCGCGGAGGTGACAGGGCACAGCCTGAGACCGGGACGTCGTGCTGCGCGATCGTGATCGCGCAGCACGACATGGCGAGCCGGATCGCGTCGCGAAATGCCGTCTTCGATTCTGGCGATGGTTGCCCCTGCCCCCGCCCCCGGCCAATTGAATTGATGCTGCCGCCCGGCATGCCGGGCGGCAGCGACAACTGTCACCAACCGTCCCGTTCCTGCCTGTCCATAGAGCGCACGAGCATCACCAGCGCGTAGACAAAATGCCGCCGGGCCTGTCGGCGGGAAAGGCCAAGCCGCGCGGCGATCTCGTCTGTGCTCAGATCCTCGGCGCGTGCCAGCCGGAACACTTCGCGGTGCAGCGCGGGCAGCGATGCCACTGCCCGGTGCATCCGGCGCATCTTCGGATCCTCAACCTCCGGGAAGGCGTCACGCAGGCGCGCCTCCTTTCTGCGCTGCTGCCATAGGGCGATACGCTGGATCATGACCGTCCCTCCCCGAATGCGAGGAGATAGTCGGCGCCCTTGCTGGCCGCGCTCGCTGCCCGGAAGATCGCCTTCTCATCGGCGCGCATTGCCTCAAGCCACGCTCCGATGTAATCTGCATGCCTGACCGTGGGCTGGATGCCCAGCGTTGCGCAGGTGAAAGCCGCCGTCATCTCGGCCGCCAGTTCCTCTTTCGCATACGCCACCGAGCCGAACCGCCCGGACTGATCGCGCTCCAGCCGCCCCTTACCGCCGACCCAGTGCCCCATCTCGTGAAGCGCTGTGCGAAACCAGTTTATGGGCTCATGAAACGCGGCCTGCGGCGGCACCTGCACATAGTCCTGCCCCGGCGAATAGAATGCCTCGCTCCCGCCGATCCGGAAGTCTGCACCGCTAGCGGCAATCAGCCTGTCCACCTCGGCAATCGCCATGACGGGATCAGGCACGGCTGCTTCCCCTCGAAGGTCGTCCGGCAAGCCCTCGCATTGGTCGAGGTTGAACACGACAAAGCGCTTCAGAAACGCAACGGTGCGCGCCTCACGGTGTTCGCCCTGCGCCTTGGCGGCTTCGTCCTTGGGCGTGAAGCGATCGGCGTAGCAGACCACCGTTCCCTTCTCGCCGCGCCGCACGTTCCCGCCTGCTGCTGCGGCCTGCTTGTACGTCAGCCACCGCTGCGAGCCGAACCCGCCGCCGATCCCTGCTGCCCATAAAATGAGCACATTAATCCCCGAATAAAACCTTCCGGACACCGCGTTCGCCGGCATCGTGCATGGACACTTCGAAGCATCCCACGGCTGCACCCACGGCAACCGGCCCTCTTCCAGCTCGGCGATGATCCTTGCGGTTACCTCTCCATAGAGGCTCTTACGTTCGGTATGGCTCACGGCTTCTTCACTCCTTTCCTCAACCGCCATTGACCGGCGCCAGGGTGGCGGGGGGCGGCAGGAGCGGACCAACAGCCCCGCCGGCCAAGGCGGGGCGCACCTGACAAGGCCGCAACGAAGTGGAGGACCCGGGAGTGAAACGGACGGGTTGCGCACCGGCGAGGCGGGGCTACAGGGCTGCGACGCCCCCCGTCACCTTGATGCCGCCAAAGGCCCCACGCCGCCGGGCCACAGGCTCGGCGACCGCCGAAGAGCGGCAAAGCCTTTCGCCCGGTCTGCTTCGAGCAGGACGGCACGCGTCATGCGATCGTTACGGCTGTGCCGACAAGACGCCGCCAGGCGGCTTGGCTGAAGCGGAGCGGAAGTAGAGCGCGATCAGGGCATGGCCCTGAGACGCCACTCCCTTTCCTACTCGCCCTCGCCTTCGCCTGGAACGAGCAAGTACCTCGCGCCTGCGGAACGGAGAGTAGGCAGCGCATGTCAGACTGCGACTGGAAGACAACCAGCGGCTGCCCCGTCGTCTCGCCGCCAACGACAATGACGATTGCATAGTGTGAGCTACGGTAACTGCGCAAACCTCGATCGATGGCGACAGAGTATAAACTTCGTCTGGCGTCGTAGTGCGCAGCTCGAATGCTCGGATCTGCGCGCCCGGCCTCGGGTCTCACTTAGAATTTCGGGCCAATCGCATCTTCGCTGGCGGGGATTAACATCGGCTTCACGGATCGTGAAATATAAGTCAGCGCATACGACCCACCTCACGACCCATCTGATGATATTATTATTGTGATGGGTGGATAAATACCGACTTGCGCATTATCCTGCAGACAGTCGCTTGATAGGAGCCAGAATTGGCCATCGAAAACGAAATACTCATTACGCTTGCCGCCGAGATCGTCGAGGCACATGTCAGCAACAACAGAGTCGCGGTGGGAGAGGTCAGCACGCTGATTGAAAAAGTCTACGGCGCCTTGGAAAAGCTCGGTGCGCCGACCGAGGTGGTGGAAGAAAAGCCCAAGGGCGCCGTCTCCATCCGCGCCTCGATCAAAGCCGAGCATCTCGTCAGCATGATCGACGGCAAGCCCTACAAGATGCTCAAGCGGCACCTGACCTTGCACGGCTACACGCCCGAGAGCTACCGCGAAGCGTTCGGCTTGCCCAGCGACTATCCGATGATCGCTGCCAGCCACTCGCAAAAGCGCCGGGAGATCGCCAAGACCCTCGGTCTCGGCCGTAAGCGCAAAGCCCCCGTCGAGCCCGTCGTCGCCGCCAAGCCTGCCCGCAAGCCGCGCGCCAGGAAAGTCGTGACCGAACTCGCCGAGGGCTAACGAGAGGAACGGCGGACATCGCGGAGAACCCCGTCGTTGGCTGGAGCATCGGAATTTGGCATCGTTCTCATCGCAGCTGTATTTGGAAGGCGCGAGCGATGCCAGATCATGACGAGGAGCACTATGAAGGCGGCGAAGCCTGGGCCGACATTCTGGCGCGCCGCTCGCCCGAAGGTCGCGCGGTCGTCGAGCAGTTAAATCGCGCCGAGGAAGCAGCGTTGGCCATCCAGCAGCGCGTCGTGCTCGCAATCACTGAGACGCGCGACGTCACCAACGATTTTTGCGCGTTTGAAGCGGCGCTCGCCGAGGTGGAGCGGATGCGATCCGAGGTCTATCGCATGGCGCGGCAGTGATGCAGTGCACTCGGCGAGGTTTTGGCTGCGTGCAATTGTTGACGTGAGTTGGTCGGAACTTCGCAGAGCTGAATCCACGACGCGAACGGCGACGAGTGGGACATTCGCGACGGTCGGCTTCGGAGCAACAATTTTAGGATAGCTGACATTCCACGGGGACTGTCAGGAATTCCGTGTGTGAGCGGGCATAATGGGTAAGAAGGAGACCCTGTATGCCTCGACGCAAGGAGCCGGCGATCCCGGCTGATTTACTCGATCAACTCTTGGCCGGCAGCGATGCGGCCAGTGCGCTCCAGCAGGGCGGCCTGCTGGATTCATTGAAGAAGGCGCTGGCCGAACGGGCGCTCAACGCCGAGATGGATTACCACCTTGGCGATGCCTCGCAGGTCGGGAACAGCCGCAATGGCTATGGCCGCAAGACGGTGGTGACGGAGACCGGCAAGATCGAGATCGAGGTGCCGCGCGATCGTCAGGCCAGCTTTGATCCGCAACTGATCGCCAAGTACCAGCGCCGGTTTCCGGGCTTCGACGACAAGATCGTCTCGATGTATGCGCGCGGCATGAGCACACGGGAGATCGTCGGGCACTTGCGCGATCTGTACGGTATCGACGTCTCGCCGGACCTGATCTCGACGGTGACCGACGCCGTGCTCGAAGAGGTCGCCGCCTGGCAGGCCCGACCGCTCGATCCGGCCTATCCGCTGGTTTTCTTCGACGCGATCCGGGTCAAGATCCGTGACGAAGGTCTGGTCCGCAACAAGGCTACGAGGAGTATGCGGCCAAGGGCTTCGCGCTGTGGGGGCATCCGGCGGCTGTCGCCGAGGTGCCCGCGCCTTATGCCTTGACCACGATCGAGGACGTTGCGATCGCGCATGACAAACGCGATGCGATGAACATAGGCGGCAGCAACCACGTCGTGACGGAAAGCGCGATGCTCGACGGCATAGAGTTCGGATGGGATCGCGCCGACGATGCGACGAGCGATGCCTTCGAATTCACCGACGGCTGGGCTGCGGCGCAGGCCTGGCACATCTATCTGGCGCAGGAGAAACGTGCCGAGCGCACAGGAATCCTGACCGCGCGTACAGAACATCAACTCGCGGTGGCTCCGCACTTCGTCTACGATACGGTCTTCGCCGACGGCAAGACATGGGCGACTATCAGTGCCGGCGGCGATCCTTTTCCGAGTGGGAGTGCCGTGGCCCTCAAGGCCGCGATAGGTCTTTGGGTGCTATGGCCGACGGCTTACACTGATAGTTTGTTCGCAGCGGTCTCCCGCGAATTCGACCCCGACCGCGGCGTCTATGAGGGTGTCCTGGAGGCGGGTGGACGTATCGGCACTTTCACCGCGAACAACAACGGCATCATCCTTGAGGCGCTAGCCTACAAAGTGAAGGGTCCTATGCTCCGCCTAAGATCCAGATAGCTGCGTCGCTCATGAATGAAATTTCGACAAAAGTCGAATGGGGAACTGCCTTTCCCAAAACCGACGCTCAATGAATTACGTATTGCTTCCCAGCGGGAAAGCGGAGTGTCCGCACCCCGGAAGAGAATTGGTGGCTTAACGGCTCAGGGTCGCGAATGAGTGCAAGCCGCTAACTCGGATTAGGGCACCTTGAATGCGAACGATATGAGTATGACCCATCGCCTCCAACGCCGGAGCTAACTGAAATGGCACGCGACGCCGATCGTGCAGGTCAGCCTTGCGCCCTGCCTGAACGGCTGGCCGCATTCTCAGGGCTGCAGGGTTCCCAACACCTCGACCGGACGCTCACCCGCCCCCGAATTGGGCGCTGGCTCAGGAAGCTGCGCATCCGCAGGCGCTGCTTCTGCCATTCGCACCTCCCGCATCGCCTGTTCTGCCGATCGGGCAGCGGTCTCGGCCGCATCCTCCAGCGCCAGCGGTTGGGCATTGTAGCTGGCGGTCATAGGCCCGGCCAACTCATCGATGGGGTATTCGACATAGTCATAGCGATCCGACGGCAGCGCATAGTCATTGTACGAGATATCGCGATCGTCCTGCACGGAGCCGGTCGGCAGCGATGCAGAATTGAAAAGCCACGTCGGCGTCACGTTGTCAGCGAGGGCATAGCTCTCGATCTCCTGCGAACCGCCATCGTAA
Organism: Novosphingobium sp. HR1a; assembly: GCF_015594425.1. Classification (NCBI taxonomy): domain Bacteria; kingdom Pseudomonadati; phylum Pseudomonadota; class Alphaproteobacteria; order Sphingomonadales; family Sphingomonadaceae; genus Novosphingobium; species Novosphingobium sp. HR1a. The sequence continues at coordinate 4,396 of NZ_JABXWS010000083.1, read as the reverse complement.
GTGACATCGCCCTTCCAGCCATAACGGTCGCGCCAGGTGTCCTCGACTGAGCTGATTTGCGTGGGTACGGTGGTCGCGGCGATTAGTCCGAGTGCGGTCGCGCCCGCGATGCCGATGATCAGTGCGCTTTTAATGAAAGCGGGCGATCTCATCTCTCATTCCCCATCGACGCTGTGGCACAGGGGAAACGCGACGAAACGCCTTGGCGTTCCTCATTCTCGTCAGTTTTCACGAAGGCGCAATTCTGGCGGCTGACAATCTGGCGGACTTGAGCGATCCTTTCCATCTCCGCGCGCTCGTCGGCTCCACCCCCCACGAAATGGAAGACGATCTATTGTCGGTTGCGGCGGTGGATAGAGGCTGGGGTCTGGAAGGCGGCGTCGGTCACGTGGGTCGGAACCATCGCTGACAGTGTTCACTTCGGCCTCGATAGCTCCATCGTTTGCGCCATGTCTCGGCAGCGGGCGGAAAACGGGACTCATCAGCGAACTCCTGGCTACTCGCGGGTGCCGACTTCGCCAGTGAGCTTTCCGGTCCGGTTGACGCGCGCTGCTGGAACGCGGGTTGCCCCCATGCATTTCGAATGCGTTGGGAGAAAGACATGGCATACAGCGATAAAATGACGGCGCTTGCCCGGCTCGGTTTCGCTGCTCGCGGGCTCGTTTACATTTTGATTGGATGGCTTGCGCTCAACGCGTCGCGGACAGGGGCAGAACCGAGCGACAACCAGGGCGCGCTCGGCAGCCTTAGCGAAAAGCCACTGGGCCATGTCATACTGGCGATTTGCGCGGTCGGCTTTGCAGGTTATGCCTTTTGGAGAATTGCAGAGGGCATCCTCGACCCCGAGGGTCGCGGCAGTACCATTAAAGGCAAAGTGGAGCGCATCTCCTATCTCATCAGCGGAGCTGCTCACATCTCGCTCTGCCTCGTAGCGGGAAAACTTACTCTACAGCAGACATCTGGAAGACAAGGTAGTCCGGGGGACGAGACCGCGCAAAACTGGTCGGCGTGGGTACTCGACATGCCTGGCGGTCTGGCACTGTTGATCGGAGTAGGTATCGTTTTGTTTATTGTCGCCGCTGCGCAGGCGCACAAAGCATATCAGGCGAGTTTTGATGAACTGGGTGGAGATGTGCCAGCCCCGGCTTATGTGAGGTGGATCGGCAGGTTCGGATACGGCTCGCGCGCTGTGGTTTTTGCCGTGGTCGGTTGGCTTTTGATTGCCGCTGCCATTCATCATGATCCCGCCCGGGCTGGCGGTTTAGGGGACGCATTGAAAGAACTTCGTGCGCAACCAAAAGGCGTGGCGGTTCTATCGATAATTGGTGTTGGGCTAATGCTGTTCGGCGTCTTCAGTCTCGTTGAAGCCCGCTTCCGGCGCATTACCGTTCCGCAAGTACAAAGTCCCTTGCAGCGTTGAACATCGCCGGATCATATCGCTCATGGACTTGAGATCATTTCTACCGGCTATCATTAGGCACAGTTCGTCAAAGCAGCCAAAAAACCGTCGCGATGGCCAAGTCGTCCTGCCGTGAGCGGGAGCTTCAACACGATGTGATGGCATCGAACAGCCCAGTGGGCCTGTGGATGAAGGTGAAGCTGGTTCCCATGCGGGCGGAATGCAACTCCCGCTGCGGGTTCAGGACCTGCGCGCAGCGAACGGGCAGTGAGAACGTCTCTCAATTGGAACCGAGAAGGAGGATGCCAGTTAAGCGTATAATTGTATGCAGGAGAGGTGCAAATGGTCGAAGTTCACCGAGATATTCACGGTACTCGAGTTGTCGAAAAGCGTAGCAATGCGGGTCGCACAATTGCGATTGTCGCGCTCATCGTAGTCGCGGTCGTGGGCCTCCTGTTTGCAACAGGGTTCTGGAAAGCCGACGTTTCTGGCGGTGACATGCCCAAGGTCAGCGTAAAGGGGGGAGATCTCCCGAAGGTTGACGTCGATTCGAAGGAGGTCGTCGTCGGAACGAAGAAGACCGAGGTCGACGTCCCTACCGTAGGCGTGAAGGACAACGGCGAGAATTGAGGCATTTAAGATAATGCTCGGTCGGGCCCTTAGCGTTGCTGAGGGCCCTTTTTTGTGGCTGACGGTGCGCCTTCCCCGCCGACTTGTGAAACGGTCTTTTGATTTGCAGTCCTATCGCGATTGCGATCCGCCTCTCGCCTTCGGCGCAAAGAACGCGCAATCATGATACCCGGCTTCGATTGAGAAACCGCTGTGCGCCCCTTTGGCTTCAGGGCATTTTCCGGCCAGTAACATTCCGCTTCCAAATCGACGGCCCGCGCCCAGCTTCAACTGGATCGCGCCTTGCCTCACAGATATGGAGTCGCGGGCAAGCAGCAGGCCGCCATGGTGATGGCTACCGATCAGCGGATCATGACGAGCGGCCGCTCCGAACAGGTCGAGGAGGATGTGAATTTTGCCCATGGCCGGCGCGCGATCTGGCTGTCGACCAAATCACCGCTGCGGGATGCCGACGGTGCGGTGGTAGGTCTTGTCGGAACCTCTCTCGATATCACCGAACGAAAGGCCATTGAAGCCAGTCACCGCGAGATCGGGGACTGTCAGGAATTCCGTGTGTGGGCGGGCGGTTGAACATTACGCTGCCATGGCCTTGATGAAGCGTTCTCCGAACAGCACGGCGAACTGGGCCTTGGCCATAGACCACTCACGTGGCGGCATTTTCCACTCTTTCTCGGATCGGTTCAAGATCAGATAGAGCAGCTTGGTCGCTGAATCGTCGCTGGGAAAGTGCCCCCTGGCCCTGACCGCCCGTCGAAGCTGGGCATTCAACGCCTCGATGGCGTTTGTAACCGGTATGAGGATGCCGGTGCCAATGTTCCTGCTGCGACTCGCGAGTTGTGGCGTATGGTGCGACCATCCGGGACAGAGGCACCGGGAGCACGAATGTGCGGGCAGGCCGATGTATAGGATGAGCTTCGAGCTCGAGTTAGTAGCTGGCCGCCTCTGCGACTCGCCCGGTTGCGCCGAGAGCGCGGATCCGTAGGTGTCGTGTCGCCCGCCGCTCCCGTCATTGTGCTGACAGGAGGAACCAATGCGACGGGTTGTTGGAATGGACATCCACCGAACGTTTGGCGAGGTGGTGATTTGGGAAGACGGAAAGCTTCGGCACGCGGGTCGGGTCGATATGACCAGAACGGGGCTGGAGGGGTTTTGCAAAAAGCTGCAGGCGACCGACGAGGTCGTGATCGAGGCGACTGGCAACTGCATGGCGGTGTCCCGTGTGCTGTCGCCGTTCGTGGCTCGGGTGGTGATTGCCAATCCGGTCCAGGTGAAGGCAATCGCGCATGCGCATGTAAAGACCGACAAGGTCGACGCAGGCACCTTGGCGAGCTTGTATGCGGCCGGCTATCTGCCGGAGATCTGGACGCCTGATGCCGCGACGGAGCGCAAGCGGCGGCTCGTTGCGCGCCGGTATCAGATCGTGCGGCACCGGACGCGGATCAAGAACGAGGTGCACGCCATCCTGCATGCGCATCTGATCCCGCTCTGTCCGCACGCCGACCTGTTCAGCAAGGTCGGGCGTGGCTGGCTCGAACGACAGCCGGTACCCGATGACGAGCGGGTCGCGATCGAGCGTCATGTCCGCGAGCTGGACCGGATGGGCGAAGACCTCGCCGCCCTCGACAAGGAAATCGCCGGCGAGGCGCTCGATGACGCTGACGTCGCGCGGCTGATTTCGATCACGGGCGTCAATCTGACGGTCGCCACCGGGCTTGTCGCTGCGATCGGCGACATCAGGCGCTTCGCGAGCCCCCAGAAGCTCGTGAGCTATTTCGGCCTCAACCCGCGGGTACGCCAGTCCGGTCTTGGCGCGGCTCATCACGGCCGCATCAGCAAATCCGGACGCAGCCACGCACGTGCGATGCTGGTCGAAGCGGCTTGGGCGGCGGCAAAAGCGCCGGGTCCGCTGCATGCCTTCTTCGTGCGGATCAGGGCGAAACGTGGGCACCAGATCGCCGCTGTCGCGCTCGCCCGCAAGCTCACCGTGCTCTGCTGGCATCTGTTGACCAAGCAGACCGATTACCGGTGGGCACGTCCAGCGCTGGTCGCGACGAAACGACGCGCTATGGAACTGCGCTCAGGCCAACCTCAGAAGAAGGGCAACAAGCCAGGTCCGGCACATGCCTACAACGTCAAGGCGCTTCGAGATCAGGAAATGGATGTCGCTCGACACGCCGAGCAGGCCTACGAGCACTTCGTTGCACAATGGAAGACCAGGCCGAAGGTGCGCGGACGCTCCAAACCGGAAGGACTGTCATGAGGCGGCCTGGTGGAACCTGCATCCGATGTTCCGCTCTTCGCCACGGAGTCGCCCGCGCAGGAGATCCATAGCACATTTTTCGCCTGGAGGTCTTGTCGATCTCATCC